>CAMJRV010000083.1 GCA_946408315.1 uncultured Bacillota bacterium
CCGCTCCGTAATATCCTGCAGGATCATGATAATGCCCACGTCCCGGGCATTTTCGTCCTTGAAACGATCATATCGCACGGCAAAGGTGGAGCCGCCGTAGGAGAAGACGTCCGCCACGCCCCCGTCCTTGCTGTTTTCTCTCAGAGTGTCAAAGATCAGATTTTCATTGTAATCCTTGATGATATCGTTATAATGCCGGTTTTCCATATCGTCGGCGGTGATGTTCAGCATCGCCATCGCCGATGGATTGGCGTGAATGATGTGGCCGGAGAGATCCACTGCGATCAGACCGTCGGCCATGTATTTCAAAATCGTTTCCAGCTTGCTCTTCTCATTTGATATTTCAGACAGGGTGAGGTTGAGCTGCTGCCGCAGCAGGTTGAACATCTCCGCAAGGCGGCCGATTTCATCGTCGGATTTAATGCTGACCTCCTGACTGAAATCGCCTTGCGCCATCTTTTCCGCCTTTTCCGTCACATCGTTGATGGGGACGGTGATGCTCCTCGCAATAAAAAATCCGAGGACGACCGTGATAAAGAGCGCAATCCCCATGGCCTCCACAAAGATGATCTTGGATTTATTGATGGTTTCATAGACGCTGGTCAAATCCTCCCGAAAGTAGAGGACACCCTTGACATTCCCCTTTCCCTTGATGGGAAACACCATGCTCTTGACCGGAATCTCCTTGCTTTGGGTTTTGATGAGCCCTTCGGATTCCGCGCCGGATTCGCCGTTCAAGGCTCTGGCGATGAGACTCGTGTCCAGAAGGTCCACGGCGCTTTTCAGAACGAGGATATCGTTATTGGATGCCAGGATGGTAAAATCGTCGTCTACGACGAAGATCTCCTGCTGTACGCCCTTTGCCCAGCTTGAGATATTGGACTGGATCTCCTCCTGATGGCTCTTCAGATCCTCATAATCCTGAAAAAATGACAGCGGCGTTCCGTCCTGAACCATCTTTGTAATGTTGGTATGAACGGAATCTTTATAATAGGCCTCCAACTGGCTCATGATAAATACGCCGATTATCGTCGTCGCGATGAAGACGAGAAGAAAGTAGATAAAAACGATCTTCCATCTTATGCTGGACCATCTCTTTTTTCCTCTCATATATCTCCCTACGGCCTCCTGAAGTAATATCCTATTCCTCTTTTTGTCATGATATACTTCGGATCGCTTGAATCATCCTCAAGCTTTTCTCTCAGTCGCCGCACCGTAACGTCCACCGTGCGGATATCTCCATAATATTCGTATCCCCAGACCTCTTCCAGGAGCTGTTCCCTGGAATAGACCTTGTTTTCCCGTTCCGCCAGATATTTGAGCAGCTCAAATTCACGGAGCGTCAGTTCAAGCGCCTTTCCGTGCTTCCTCACCTCGTAGCGGTTCAAATCGATGGCCAGACTTCCGAAATCCTGAATGTTGGACGGAACGTCCTGCAGATTCGCCATGAGATCGGTTCTTCTGATATTGGCCTTGATCCTTGCAATGAGCTCTCTCATCCCGAAGGGCTTTGTGATATAATCGTCGGCGCCCAGTTCCAGGCCCAGTACTTTATCCACTTCCTCTTCCTTCGCGGTGAGCATGAGAATCGGAACGGTGCTCGCTTCCCTGACCTTTTTGCAGACCTGGAACCCGTCCATCACGGGAAGCATCACGTCGAGCAGGATCAGATCCGGCTTGGCGGACCGTGCCTTATTGAGGCCGTCCTGCCCGTCGTAGGCCGTTTCCACCTCAAAGCCTTCCTTCGTCAAATTGAATTTTATAATATCCGATATGGATTTCTCATCTTCAATAATCAGTACCTTTTTTGAATCCATAAATATCCTCCTTTTGAGCTCTTATCTTGCTCAGCTTTTAAGTCCTCAGTTGAGCAGAAATTGCCACACTACCGTCGGATTGTTAATCTAGGTTATTATAACAAAAAAAAGTAAACTCGTCAAAAGTCCATATTTTTCTGCTTGGTCCCGATCCTTACAGTCCCATATTTCTCAGCGCCTGAGCTACCACATCGACAAAGTCCTCTTCGGCTCCCCAGGAAAAATTGAACAGCGCTCCAGATCCTCCCCCTGCGCCGATCGCGCAGACCTGAATATCCGTGTTGCTTCCGATTACGGTAAGCGTCAGACTGGCGCGATTGGAGGACCTCATATAATATTTATCGTACACGCTGACAGCGACTTCCACCCCCTGCATTTCATAGCGGGCTTCGTCGATCTGCTCAATACTCATCGCAGAATTCATGATATAGGTGTGAAGTCCCCCCAAAATTTCTTCAAAATTACCGACTACCGTTTTCTCAAACTTTGCCATAATAATCCCCCTTTCCTCCTGCCCTACAGCAGTTCCCCAGTTTTGACCGCCAAACATCTCAGAAATTTCAGCAGCCACAAGATATTTTACACATTTTCGCTCAGATATTCTACAGACTTTTCAAGAAAATCCCGAATTGATTCTGTAAAACTGCCCTGTCGATCAAAAATCAACAGGGCAGTCTCCTTTTTAATTTAATTAAATTCGCAGTCCTATCTTCCCTTTATTTCTGAAAGGCGGGAATAAACCGCTGGAAAATCGCAGCCACCTCTGCTCTGGTCGCATTGCCCTTAGGTGCGAGAGTCGCTGCCGTCCGCCCGGTAACCAGCCCTTCTGCGCTGGCCCACTTCACGGCCGGCTGAGCCCAGGCGCTGACAGCCAGTGCATCGGTAAAGGCGTTGAGTTCTGCCATCTTCGCCGTATTATAGCCTTTATATTTTGCATAATTGTAAAGGATCGTCGCCATCTGCTCCCGGGTCACATCGTTGTCTGTGCCGAACAGACCGTTTCCGAGGCCCGAGACGATTCCCTTTTCGTTGGCCCAGATGATGGCGTCGGTATACCACTGGCCGCTCTTCACGTCACTGAAACCATTCGTTCCCGTAACTGACGGAGAACCTTCCACGCGATACAATACCGTAACGAGCATCGACCTTGTCATCTGGCCGTTGGGGCTGAAGGTTGTTGCGGTTGTTCCGTTGAACAGGCCGTTTTTCACCGCATATTCCACCGCGCTGTAGAACCAGTCTTTTTCCTTCACATCGGAGAAGAGGTTCTTCCATACTTCGCTGTACCCGACCAGATACTTGGACAGGTGGCTTGTTGTAAAGGTCGCAAGACCCGTTGCTTTGTCATACTTGCAAGTCATCTTTTCCAGCTCGCCCTTATCACTCAGATACCAGACTGCGACGCTTTCGGCAATTTCACCGGCTTTCAGCTTATAGGGCAGGGAAATCGTGAGGGACTTTCCGTCAAAGCTTGAGATATTCTTTCCTCCGCTCAGTATGGAAATATCATACACCTTGGCGTCGCCTACAAGCTTCTGCTGCGCTTCTGTCAGAGTCTTTTTCTCAGCCAGCCCAACGGCTACATCAATGGTGCTTCCTGCCGCCTGAGAGACGATGGAAGACAGGACTTCCTTGGGGATAGATACGTCCCCGAAGGTCGTTTTTACAGTCAGACTGGCCGAGGTTTCTCTGACGATAGTGGTCAGTGACTCTTTCGGCAAAGTCATGGTTACTTTGGATACGTTGTCCCCTTTTACAGTGGGCTCAATCACGATGTTGGACGCGGCTGTTTTCTTCGCTTCGGCCACGGCACTCTCCATGTCTTTCGCGCTGATCTCCGCTTTCGCCTCGCCGTTCTTGCCCACAGTGGCGATCGGATTGAGTACAGTGCCGCTTACCGGCGGTTTGACCATTCCACCGCTTACACCGGGCTCCTGTTTCCAGTCTGCGGTATAGAGGAATGTGATGTCCTCTCCTCCCGAGAGATAGTATGCGTTCATCCCAGTATTGGGGAATACACCATTTACAGTATACATCCAGCCGGAGCTCTCGCCCTTGTCAAAGTGAGCAAGTCTCTTTCCTTTGCTGTCTGTAACGGCGGAAACATACATCCCGCTCCCTTCATAGGAAAAGCCCTTACCGGCCAGTACCTGTCTGAAAACGTCGAAGGCGGTTGCACCGCTTTTAAGGCCCCCTATCGAAACAGCAGGAATGCTCTCTATATATCCTCTGCCATCAAGAGAGAATGCGACTGAGAACGTGCGATCCGGATTCGGGTTCGTCTCACCCGAGGAACCCTTCACCGTGAACGTCGCGAGAATGGGCACCTGACAGAGCGCCGCAAAATCCCGGTTGCCCGGATGCTTGCGCGCATATTTGCCCAGCACCTCATGAGTCAGGCAGCTTTCCACCGTGACAGTTGTGTCGTAGACCGGCTGCGTCAGACGCAGAACCTCGTGGGCCATGATATCGGGCCTGCTGGAGCGGAAGACTCTCCACTGCTCGTAACCGGGACCGCCCGGTCCCGATCCGGGCAGATCGTCCACCAGAACACCACGATCGGTATCATCGACAAGCTTACGGCTGTAGATCAGACTCTGTCCATCACTGCCGAAGATCGCCTCGCGGAAGGTTTTTAAGTCGGAGGTAATTGCACCTTTATCGGTATTCGTACCCAGAAGCGCATTGGCATAATCCGCACGTACTGCTTCCATCAACCGCAGCGCTTCGTCGATTTCCTTCTGCTCCAGAGGAAGAACGGTAACCGCCATATCCTTGGAAGCCGAAAGCGTCGGATTTGCCCGGCTGGTCATCGTAACGGTAAAGCCGACCGTCACCGGATTCTTCCCCGGCAGCGGACGATAGACGTACCCGCGGTAGCCGTTGACTTCCAGTACATCGGTATTTTTACTGGTGACCGTGAAACGGTAGGCCGAGTAGTCTGCAACTCCCGTATTCGCCGGGGTAGGAAACTGAATATCTCCCGTCACGGCGGCGGAATTGAGCTGGACTTTTGTAATGGAGTCCTTTAGCCTTTCCAGCGTATAGCTTTCCAGTTTTTTCTGCATCTTTTCCGGAGTATCCGCACCCTCACTGCCCAGAACGATCAGATCAAAGGGGACGGAAACGGTGATATCTTTTTCTCCCGATGCAGTCAGGTTAAATCTTATAACAGCCGTCAGGTTCACCTGAGCATCTACGCTCTGCCGGTTGATAGTCCCTGTCGTTTCAGTCTCCAGCGGATTTTGTGACTCTTTTGGAACGATAGCCCAAGAGTCGGATTCCCAGGATATCGTCGCCCATTTTGCCGCATCCAACTTCAGCGGAAGAATAAGAGGAGTGGTGATTTCCTTTGAAGAACCGTTCTTATTTTTAATCGCGTCCCAGGTGAGCTTGGACGCTACCTCATCCTGAAGCGTCTTTATAACTTTGTCCCGATCCCAGGGGATATTGGCTGAGACATTTTCTAAATTCACGCTCTGACCGTCCTTGGAGAGGGTAAATGAAATCTTTCGCACAATGGCTCCATTGTACGCTGAAGTGCCGCTGGGATCCCGGTAATAGTAAGTGACGGCGCCGTCCGCCGCGATATAGGTTCCCCCTCCTAACTCAGTAACACCAGGGTCCTTTAAGACCACGGCTACATCGCCGAAGCCCCGATCAGCCAGCATGTCCTGTATCAGCTCCACGATATTCGTATCCCGCCCGCAAACCGGCCTTAGGATCGTGCCAAGGGAGGATTTCGCCTCTTCAACGTAGTTTAACGTAACCTGAGCGGCGGAATAAACCGTTAGCGTAAAGCTTTTCGTGTCCTGTGCCGCTCCTTTTTCCAGGGTAGCTGTCAGGATAACCTCTGTCTTTCCCGATGCGGGAGGGATAACGCTTCCTGCCGCACTGATCACATCGGGAACGCTGCTTGCCCAGGAAATCGCGCTTCCCGAAGTACCGTTCGCCGGCAGCTTGATGGTCCCCGCATAAGTATAAACCAACTGGGAAAGCTTCAAATCCGCTTTGTCCGCCGCTACCGCCAGCTCATCCGGCGATGCTACGGGAGCCTTGCCGCCCTGCCACTTGAGGACTGGGCAGCCGCCATTCTGACTTGCGTCCGCTGCCGCATAGAAGGGACCGTCAACGCTGCCATCGTTTAAAGCGATTACCAGCGCGTAGGCTTTCATCTCCGTACTGGTTTTGGACTGTACGCCGTCCGTGCTTCCCGAGCCAACGCCCTTGGAGCAGGAGCCCTCGAGGTAGTAGGAGTTTTGTACGGTACCGTTGTTCTCGTCGACAACTGCACCTGCGGTAGATTTGCCGTGGGTATCGGCATAACTGACCACTCCGATATTATAGCAATTTTTAATATTGCCCGTGTTAGCGCCGGAGACTCCGCCTATGCCTCCCAGTCCGTTGGTACTTGTGCCTTTTGCGGTAACAGCGGCAGCATTATAGCTGTGTTCGACGGTGCCGGAACTCTGTCCAGTGACGCCGCCCAAAGCCAGCGAAATTTTGTTAATGTTCGTACTATTATAACTGCTGCTTACCGGAGCAAGGGCTGCGCAGCCCGAGATCAGGCCGCTGCTGTTATTTCCGACAACCCCGCCAGCACGCTGACCGTCGACAGCAACCATTACATTGGCAGCGCAGTTTTTCACTGTGCCGGAATTCACGCCCACGATACCACCAGTGTTGCTGGTACCGGTGATGGAGCCCAAAACAGTCAGGTTCTCTATAATACCGACAGTGTCGACTGCATAAAACAACCCATAGCAATTCCCCGCCAGTCCACTGATAACGCACCCGTTTCCGTCAAAGCTGCCGTTAAATTTTCTATCGTAGCCGCCGACAGATTTCCAGTCCTTGTTGCCCAGATTGATATCGGCAAGCAGGACGACCCGAGCGTCCAAGAGTCTTTTTTCGTCGTTTATCTCACCGGCAAACCAGGCCAGTTCCGCGCCGCTTTTTACGTAATAGGTCCCGCCGATGGGTGTGACAGTTGTCTTTGCCGTACCGTCCCAAGCCGGTGCGGCTCCAAGAGAGGTCATAGTGACCGGCACAGTTACAGCGCCGCCTTCTACCTTGAGTGTCTGATTCACAAGGGGTTCATAGCCTTTGGCTATGATAGAATAAGTATAATCTCCCGCCGGGAGGCGATATCCGCCGTCGTGTTCAGGCATGATCTGCCCGGCGACGGCATGGCTTACCGTAAGCACAGCCCCTTGGGGCAGGCCCGTGAAAGTTACCGTCTGTCTTCCCGCTTCTTCCAACGCGACGCTGATCGTGCCGGGATTGTTCTCATCCACTACAGTGAAGTCGGAGCCTGTCGTCCGAAAACCGAAAGCGGAGGCGGAATATCTATAGTTTCCCGCCGGGAGTCGGTAGACACCGTTTGCTCCTATCTGAGATGCTTCCTTGGAATCCTTTACCGTCAGTACGGCGTTCTTTGGCGTTACATCGAAGGTCACCTGGAATTTCTCCACCTTGGGGAGCTGGCATTCCAAGACAGGATAGCCATCATTCAGGCCGCCGGGATCAGGTGTAAAGCGGCTGTCATCAGGGACGTCTGGCGTATTGATGATATCCAGAAAATTTATCGCTTTTAGCTGGCTTTCCTCCTTTTCCGAGCAGTCCTCTAGCTTTCCGACATTGCCATTACCAATGCCAGGGAGACTTTCATTTTTCAGCCAATAACAGTTTTTGGCGGTACTTGCACTATTCAGAAGACCGATAAGCGCGCCGCTGTTGATTGTTCCGGTACGTTTACCCTTGTCGGCGTTATAGCAGTTTTGGATCGTTACGGTCCCACCGACAGACCCGACCACTCCGCCGCAATTATTATTTGTAGTGGTAATTTCTCCAGTGTTATAGCAGTTCGTGATTGTCGTAGTACCCGCGGAGCTACCGATCACCCCCCCAACTGCGAAGTAAGCGGTTATAGGGGACAAATTCGCACAGCCGATGATTTCAGTAGCTCCAAGGGTGTCTCCCACAATTCCGCCGATCTTTTTTGCGCTCGCCGCACTGATTTGTACTTTGCTGACGCAGTTGATGATACTGCCGCCCTGTACCTGGCCAGCGACACCGCCAATATAAGCATTGCTTGTCTGCGTGCTGTTTATTATACCTTCGACAGTAAGGTCCCGCACGACCCCACCTACGCCGATCTTGCCGAACAAGCCCTGATAGGTACTTGTCCCCGCATTGATTTTCAATCCTTTGATGGCATACCCACCGCCGTCAAAAATGCCGGTAAAGGGCGTCGCCGAGCTTCCGATCGGCGCCCACTCGCCAGTCGAGACAATATCGTTGGTCAGTTTATAAGAGCCCGCCATGTCAGTGATTGCCCTCAACTCTGCTTCGGTGCTGATGGTAGTCACTTCACCTATCGCCAAACTGCTGACGAAAGGCATCACATCCTCAGCCAGACTATTGATAGGAAGAGCTTCTTGCTCTTCAGGATTACCGACGGGAAGTGCCCCGTCCTCCTGATTATTTTCAGAAATTATCTCGCCCTCAGCCTGATTCCTGTCGGAAATTATCTCGTCCTCAGTCTGGCTGCTGACAGAAATTGCTTCATCCTCCGCCCAGACCGCGCCCGGCAGCATTCCCAGCGCCAGTACGGTGCAGAGTAGCAAGGATAAAAGCCGCTTTGACATCTGTTTCATATGTTTACTCCATTTCTTTTTTTACTTCTTCTCTCTCGATCAGTCCATATTTTATTTTGATTCTTTCCAGCTTTTCCAGCATCGGTTCCGCCGCCAGCAGCAGAAAGATTACGGTGGCAGAGGCGTGGA
>CAMJRV010000084.1 GCA_946408315.1 uncultured Bacillota bacterium
GACAGTCAGGAAGTTTTCTTATTCACTATTTACACAAAATTTTCCGCGCCCTCCTTTTCGATCGCCTTTGCAACGCCGTCCGCATCGTTGCTTTCGGCCACATAGTCCGCAGCCTCTTTCAATTCATCCACTGCGTTTCCTACTGCGATTCCGAGCCCAGCATACCGGATCATCTCGATATCGTTGTAGTTGTCGCCGAAGCAGATGATCTCGGAAGGCTCGATTCCCTTTCCCGTCGCATAACGGTGAATGGCCGACGCTTTGCTGACCTGGTCTGCGCAGATATCGAAGGTATCGTTCCAGGATACGGTCACAGAGATTCCCTCGATTGCGATCAGCTCGCCGTAGAGTGCTTTCCTCGCGTCCTCCCCCTTACAGTTTGTCAGGACTTTGTAGATCGTGTCCCTCCCGATCAGCTCCATCGGATCGGTCTCTATCATCGGAAAACGCTCTTCTTCCGGCCGTTCTGCGTTAAAGGCGTAGAAACCCTTCAGACTGTTTTCGAGGTTTTTTGTATAGAAATTTTCTTCTCCGTAACTGTGAAAATAGTAATTTTTTTCTGTCAGCAGACGGAAGACATTCGCGAGCGCCTCGTCTTGAATAGGCCGGCCATACAGCAGCTTTCCTGCCGCTTCTTTTATGAGAGCTCCGTTGCACGCCAGTATGGGCGTGTTTAAATTCAATTCCTTTGCATATTGTCTGGCTCCTCCGAAAAGTCTTCCGGTAGCCAGCATGAAGTCGATCCCTTGCTCTGAAGCTTTATGGATAACCGCTTTCGTGTAATCCGAAAGGGTATGGTCGCTTTTTAGCAATGTTCCGTCCAGGTCGCTTACTATGAGTCGATACATAATTTCTCCTTTTTTATTTTACTGTGCGTATGCTGATTTCTCCCGAATTCAGCGTTCCAAGGGAGCCGTCCCGGTATCTGACCACGAGACCGCCGTCCTCGTCGATATCCACAGCCTCGGCCGGAATCCCATCCGCCAGATTTCGCTCCCCGTCATTTCCGGCTCTTGGAATAATGAGGATTTCCTTGCCCAGAACAAAGGACCGGCTTCTATAATCTTCAATAAATGTCTTTGCATCGAGGTTTTCACTGATTGCCAGGATTTGACTGATGATCTCGGCGATCAGCCGGTTCCGGGAAACATCTTTTCCGGGCGAAATCTCTCTTCCTGCGGAAAGCTTTTCTCCGGCGGAAAGATGTCCTCCCGGGGAAGGCGATTCGAAAAGGGCCCCCGCTATACCGGAAAGCTCCTCCGGGAAAGAGGTACTGTAATTGATCCCGATCCCGCAGACGATATAGTCGATATGGCCGCTTTCAAAATCGGTGACAGCTTCAGTCAGGATGCCGCAGATTTTTTTATCACCGAGATAGATATCGTTGACCCATTTGATCCGGCAGGATATGCCCGTAACATTTTCGATGGCCTTGCAGACCGCGACGGACGCCGCCGTGGTGATCAGCACCGATTTTGCCGCGTCAAATTGAGGCTTTAGAATAAAGCTCATGTAAATTCCGCCGTCCGGCGGGGAATAGAAGCTTCGGCCCATCCTGCCTCTGCCTCCCGTCTGTTCTCCGGCAATGACGACCGTACCGGGAGCTGCACCGTCGAGGGCCATCTTCTTGGCGGTCAGGTTGGTGGATTCCAGAGATTTGAACACATGAATCCGCTCCGGCGGGAAGTCGCCGTTCAAGCAGGAGAGGATTCCTTCCCGGGAAAGCACGTCGCTGTCAGGGGAGAGGCAGTAGCCCCTGTTGGTGACAGCTTCAATGCGATATCCGCCCTTGCGGAGCTCCTGAATCGCCTTCCATACGGCGGCTCTCGATATGTTAAGGCGGCTTGCCAGCTCCTCGCCGGAAACGGCAGCGCCTTTATTGTTCTCCAATGCTTTCAGCACATTTTCTCTCGTCGACATGAATTCCCATCCTCTGATTTCTCATTTCCCTCTAATTATAAAGGGGGCGTTTAAAAGATGTCAATTCTTTATATTTCCGTTGCTTACCGACGTTCTGCGGGAATATAATGAAATAAAGCGAGGGGAAGAGGGGGATTTTAATGAAAAAGCAACTGCTGCAAAACGCAAGGCAACGGCAGCAACGGTCAAAACAGAAATTCGGGAAGCTCAGATTCCTGGCGGTTTTGATGCTCCTTTTGGTGCTCACAGCCTGCGGGAACGATGGAAAGCCGGTCAGCAGCAGCTTCGGCATCGAGGGCCGGTCTACGGAAGAGAGCGGGAACCATCTGGAAATTGATTTGAGCATTCCCATGCTTTCGGGTTTTGACTCGGCGGAGGCGATCAACGGTGAGATTGCGGACAGCGTTGCCAAGGCAAGAGGCGAGATCGAACAGGCCGCAGCCGAATTGGCAAAGGACCGGTCCCAGATGAAAGCCGGCCTGCACAGCAACTACCTCTATTCAAAAAACGGCGATATTGCTTCGCTCTGGATCATGTTTGACAACTATACAGGCGGCGCCCACGGCCTGTATTGGATCGAACCGTATACATTTAATACTGCGACCAGTGAACGGTACAATTTCAGCGATCTATTTCAGGAGGGAAAAGCCTCGGCTGCCGTGATTACCGGTGAGATCCTGGATAAAATCAGCAAAAATTCCGATCTGTACTTTGAGAGTGCGGAAGAAACCGTGAAAAACTATGAGGATGAATTTCCGTTTTATATCAACGGAAATCAGATTACGGTGTTCTTCCCCCTGTATGATATCGCCCCTTACGCGGGGGGAATCCAGTATTTTGATTTTAACGCGGAGACGCTGAAGGATCTTTTGAAGCCCGAAATTTACGAAGCCATCAGAGATGCGTCGCCGATCGACACCGGAGGAACGATTTCCGAGCATTGAGGTGCTGGAAGGCGAAGAGCCGCCATCTGCCTAAAGATATTTTAAGATATTTATGAAACCATATTGTTTTCCTAGTTTTCCTATTGTATCATATGAATATAGAGTCATAACAATTGTATTAATATATGTATCGGCGGTGAAAAAATGAAAATCTCAACAAAGGGTCGCTATGCTCTGCGCCTCATGCTCGATCTGGCAATCAACTGTACCGGAGAGTACATCTCGATCAAGAGCATCGCGGCCAGACAGAACATCTCGGAAAAATATCTGGAACAGATCATCACCCAGCTCAACCGGGCCGGTTACGTCCGCAGCGTGCGGGGCGCCCAGGGAGGCTATATGCTGGCAAAGGAGCCCTCGGAATACACGGTGGGCATGATCCTGCGCCTGATGGAGGGCAGCCTTGCGCCGGTCAGCTGCGCAGATGGCGAGGAAGTCTGTGACAGAGCCTCCAGCTGCGTCACTCAGGAAGTATGGAAGAAGATACAGGAAGCGGTGGAAGGTGTCGTTGACAATATCACCCTTGCAGATCTTGTCGTTCGGTATCAGGAGAAGGCGGAACCGATCTATATCATCTGATGTTGACAAACGACAGGATCGGAGCTATAATCAAAAAGAATTAGATAGAATTCGAACTAATTTTGTTTTCCTTCTTTCGGGGAAAGCGTGCATGAAAGCAGGTGATTTGCATGGAGATATCCACGAATAAAAGTCATGAATTTTATTTGAGATCGATCGTTCATGCCATGAAGCAGATGCTTGACAATAATCTGCTGCCCTATGACATTACAAATCAGCAGGCGCGCTTGCTGGGCGACTTAAATGACCAGCTCCAAAAAGGGGGAGAAATCGTTCAGAAAGATTTGGAACGCACGATGCAATTGCGGGGTTCCTCGATCACCAGCCTGTTGCAGGGACTGGAGCGAAAAGGATTTATCTCGCGCCGTACAGGAAATGAGGACGGCCGCACCAAACAGGTTGATATCACCGAAAAAGGCAAGGCGCTGCTCGAAGAATCGGAAAGCTCGTTTCGTGACCTGGAGCAGTTGCTTGTAAAAGGAATGTCGGCGGAAGAGAAAGCAGCCTACCTGCGGCTGCTTAGAATTTCCTTCGATAACCTGAAGCTCGAGTAAGTCGCGTGTTGGTTTATCTCTGTTTTTGCAGGCATTTTTATGCCCAATTAGTTAGAATTCAAACTATTAGAATTAAAACAATTTAAGGAAACTGAAAGGAACGATTATATGAACAAATCAAATTCACTGAAGAAAACCACAGATCCTTCCCGGCTGACACCGGGCTTGAGACTCATATTGGCGATTGTGATCATCGCCGATGTTTTGGATTTAATGGATTCTACCATTACCAATATAGCGGCGCCGTCCATTGTCCAAAGCATCGGCGGAGGCGAATCATTGATCAAGTGGCTCGGCGCAGGTTACGCGCTGGCATTGGGTGTGCTGCTCGTTACCGGAGGCCGTCTGGGAGACCGTTACGGCAAGCGAAGGCTGTTCTTAATCGGCATCACCGGATTTACTCTGGCTTCTGCGTTCTGCGGGTTTGCTGTCAGCCCGGCCATGATGATCGCCGGGCGGCTTGCGCAGGGCAGTTTCGGCGCCATGCTGATTCCGCAGGGAATGAGCATTTTAATGTCCACCTTCTCCCGGGAACAGTTTCCGCGGGCGGTCAGTACCTTTGGACCTGCCATGAGCATATCGGCTGTGATCGGCCCCATACTGGCGGGATTCATCATTCAGGCCAACATCGCCGGACTGGGCTGGCGTCCGATGTTTCTCATCAACATTGTTCTGGGCCTGGTCGGCATCGTTGCCGCGATAAAAGTTCTGCCCCATGACCAGCCCAATTCCGATGAAAAGCTGGATCTGATCGGTACGGTTTTCTTGGGGTCTGCCATGCTGGGTCTGATTTACGGCCTGAACGAAGGATCTGCAAACGGCTGGACGGTTTTCCCGATCACAAGCCTAGCTGCGGGCTTCCTCATGTTCGCCGCCTTTGCCTTCCGACAACGGTATGCCGCCAATCCTCTGATCAAACCGGACCTTTTCAAGAATAAAGGGTTTACGTCCGGTATGATTCTCGGACTTGCCTTTTTCGCGGCGGTGAACGGGCTGTCCTACGTCATCTCCCTCTTCTTTCAGATGGTCCTCCATTTGACGGCTTACGAGGCCGCTTTGGGCCTTTGCCCGATGGCAGTCGGGATCATTATCTCGTCTATCGTCTGCCGGCCGCTGCTCAACCGGCTGGGGCGAAAGATCGTCGTGGCAGGGCTTGCCGCGACGCTGACCGGCGCTCTCGGACTTTGGGCTACTGTCTTTGTGAAGGGTATGGAGGCTACGGCCCTGCTGATGACGCCTGCCATCCTGATGATCGGATTGGGGATGGGAGCCTGCTTCAGCAGCATTTATGAGGTAGCCCTGGGAGATATCGCCCACGATGAAGCGGGAAGCGCGAGCGGTTCGTTAAGCGCTGTCCAGCAACTGGCCTCGGCGATCGGTTCCGCGGTTGTGACTACAATTTTCTTTCGTCTTCAGAGCGCGTCCGGAGACGCAGCGGCCATGGAGTGGAGTGTCATGATCGTAGCCATCATTGTTGTCGTCGGTCTTGGTCTCGTATGGCTCATGCCGCGATCCGCGCCTTCCGAAACGTGAAAACCTAATGGATGCTTTAGTTTTATGAGCAGTGTAACCTGCTCTTTTTAATGCCTGAAAACCGCTTCGTGACGCTGCTCTGAAAATAAGTTAGAGACGTATAAAAAAAGTTATTGACAACACAGGGGGAACAATATACTATTAATATAATTTAATTCATATTAAACAAATAGGAATACTAATAAATCTTTTGGGAGGGATCACAATGTCAGAAAAACAGAACAGAAAGCTGAGATTTGAAACGTTACAACTGCATGCGGGTCAGGAAAGTCCCGACTCCGCCACCGGAGCGAGAGCCGTACCGATCTATCAGACGACGTCTTACGTATTTGAAAATTCCGCCCAGGCGGCAGGAAGATTCGGGCTTACGGAAGGCGGAAACATCTATACCAGGATCATGAATCCCACCTCTGACGTATTTGAACAGCGCATCGCGGCGCTGGAAGGCGGTATCGGAGCGCTGGCGGTATCTTCCGGAGCGGCGGCCATCACTTACGCAATTCAGAACATCGCCCATTCCGGCGATCATATCGTATCTGCAAAGACGATTTACGGCGGAACATATAACCTGCTGGCCAATACTCTGAGAGATTTCGGCATTACCACGACCTTCGTAGACCCTCTGGAGGAAAACGGCTTTGAAAAGGCGATTCAGGAAAATACGAAGCTGGTCTTTATCGAAAGCTTCGGCAATCCAAATTCAAACGTCATCGATATCGAAAAGGTGGCTGCCACGGCCCATAACGCGGGAATTCCGCTGATCGTGGACAACACCTTTGCCACGCCCTATTTGCTGAGGCCCATCGAATACGGCGCCGACATCGTCGTTCATTCCGCGACAAAATTCATCGGCGGTCACGGTACTTCCATCGGCGGCGTGATCGTCGATTCCGGGAAGTTCGACTGGGCGACCTCGGGGAAATTCCCTTATCTGACGGAACCGGATCCCAGCTATCATGGGGTTAAGTTCGTGGAGGCGGTCGGAGCGGCGGCCTATATTATAAAAGCGAGAGTCACGCTCCTGCGGGATACCGGAGCAGCCCTCAGCCCGTTCAATTCCTTCCTGTTCCTGCAGGGACTTGAGACGTTGTCCCTCAGAGTCGAGCGCCATGTCTCCAACACCTTGAAGGTGATAGAATTCTTGAAGAATCATGAAAGGGTGGAGGTTGTCAACCATCCGTCCCTGGCGACCGGCGAAGAAAAGGCCGTGTACGACAAATACTTCCCGAGCGGAGGCGGTTCCATCTTTACGTTTGAGATCAAGGGCGGCGCAGAAGAGGCAAAGGCATTCATCGATCGTCTTCAGATTTTCTCCCTCCTTGCCAATGTCGCCGACGTGAAGTCCCTTGTCATCCATCCGGCAAGCACGACTCATTCCCAGCTCAGCGAAGAAGAGCTGCTGGAGGCGGGTATCAAACCCAATACGATCCGGTTATCGATTGGAACGGAACATATTGACGATCTGATCGAGGATCTGGCCCAGGCGTTTTAGCTGAAAATCAAAATCCGGCTCAATTCGGCAAATTGAGAAATCGCTGTCTGATGTGGGAATTTCTTGACTTTTCGTTGCCTGAAAGCTAAAATATATGGGTATCGGACGACAACGGGCCAAGGAGCTCAAGAGAGGAGCACAGAAAACAATACTATGATTGAAATCAAAAATCTGTCAAAGTTTTTCAGCACGGAAAACGGGGATTTTACAGCGATAAATAACATCAATTTGACGATCGAAGACGGTGATATCTACGGGATTATCGGCATGAGCGGAGCGGGAAAGAGCACGCTGATCCGGTGTATTAACCTGTTGGAAAAGCCCAGCGAGGGGTCGATCCTCATTGACGGGCAGGACATCACCGTCCTGGAAGGAAAGAATTTACTGACGCTGAGACGGAAGATCGGCATGGTCTTTCAGAAATTTAACCTGCTCATGCAGCGGACGATCCGGGATAACGTGGCGTTTCCCCTGGAGGTTGCGGGAGTTGAGAAAAAGGAACGCCTTCAGCGGGTGGACGAGCTGCTCGAGCTCGTCGGCCTGAGCTCCAAGGCGAATTCCTATCCGATTCAGCTGTCCGGCGGACAGCAGCAGCGGGTTTCCATCGCAAGGGCGTTGGCCAATCATCCGTCGCTGCTTTTGTGCGACGAACCGACGTCTGCCCTGGATAGCCTGACGACCAATTCCATATTGAGGCTGCTGAAGGACATCAACCGTAAGCTTGGCGTTACGATCATCATCATCACCCATGAAATCGCCGTGGTGGAAAAGATCTGCAACAAGGTTGCCATTATCGACGAGTCCAGGATCATAGAACAGGGTTATGTGAGCGACGTGCTTTTAAATCCTGAAAAGGAGATTACGCGACTGCTGCTGGAAAGGGGTGAGCTGGATGAGTGAGTTTTTCGCACAATATGGGGGATTGTTATGGGACAACACCTGGGTCACAATCTTCATGACGGCGGCGGCTACGCTGTTTGCCTATCTGTTCGGACTTCCCATCGGCGTCCTGCTTGTGATTACTCAGCCCCATGGGATCTGGCCCCATAAGACCCTGAATGCGGTGGTCGGCTGGATCGTGAACGTTGGACGTTCCATTCCGTTTATCATCCTGTTTGCGGCGCTGATGCCGTTTACCAGAATGGTTATGGGAATAGCCATCGGCCCCAGAGCTGCAATACTGCCCCTGGTGATCGCGGCGACGCCCTTTGTTGCCAGGATGGTGGAAAGCTCGCTGCAGGAGATCGATCACGGTGTCATCGAGGTTGCCCAGTCAACGGGTTCCACGGTGGGTCAGATCGTATGGAAGGTCATTTTGCCGGAGAGCAAGCCGTCCATTGTGCTGGGATCTTCCATCACCTTCATCACGCTGATCGGCTATGTGGCTATGGTTGGCGCCTTCGGTGCAGGAGGGCTCGGCGATGTGGCAATCCGGTATGGATTCTACAAATATCAGACGGACGTGATGATCGCCACCATTATCATTCTGATCTTTCTGGTGCAGATCGTTCAGCTCCTCGGCAACGGGATCTCA
>CAMJRV010000085.1 GCA_946408315.1 uncultured Bacillota bacterium
GGCTTCCCGTCGTGATCGACGGCTTTATTTCCATCGTTGCCGCTTATGCCGCAGTACGGCTGGCGCCGCTTTCAAGGGAGTATATGATCGCTTCCCATGTTTCAAAGGAGCAGGGATACAGCCGTGCTCTGGGAGCGCTGGGGCTGCCTCCCATGTTGAATCTGGAGCTGCGTCTCGGGGAAGGAAGCGGCTGTCCCCTCGCTTTTCAGATCATACGGGGCGCCTGCGCCATCATGAATCACATGGCTACCTTTGCGGAGGCCGAGATAAACGACGATTATCTGGAGGAAATCCGAAAGCTGGATTTTTAGTTTAAAAAGAGGCGTCTCACAATAGCGTTTTACAGCTATTTGAGACGCTTTTTTACACTGCTTTCTTTACGCGTGTAATTTTTTCATTTATGCGTTAAAATAGATATGAATCAAAACCGAATTTGCGGGCGTGTTTGCCGCCCAAACCAGCAAGAAAGGGGAGGTTTCCTTGGGAAAAATCATAAATGCTTATATTCTTCCTCACCCCCCGGTCGTCGTGCCGGGGATCGGCAGGGGAAGGGAGAGACAGGCGGAAGCGACGGTTAAGGCGATGAAACGCGCGGCGCGGGAAATCGGAGCCGAAAGGCCCACCACGATCATCCTGTCCACACCTCATGCGCCGTGCTTCAGAGACTACGTCTATCTTTCCGATTCCGAAACTCTGGCCGGGGATTTTTCGGCCTTTGGAAGCCCTGAAATCGAATTGTCGTTTCAAAACAACAGAGAACTGGCCCTGGCGATCGCGGCAAAAGCAGAGCGTTCCGGCATCGGCGCGGGAGGGCTCAGCGAACGGCAAAAGCGGCAATATGGTATCGGCGACCGGATGGATCACGGAGCGTTGGTACCTCTTTGCTTTATCGAAAAGGAATGGAAGGATTTTCGCCTCGTCTGCATCTCGACGCCGTTTCTTTCCTTCCGGGAACTCTACGAGTTTGGAAAGTGCGTCAGGGAAGCCGTCGAGGAGTCTGATGAAAGAGTGATCTATATTGCCAGCGGTGATCTGTCCCACCGGCTGACAGTGGATGCTCCGGCAGGCTATGATCCGAGGGGACGGGAGTACGATGAAGCTCTGATCGAGAAGGTGCGCCGGGTCGATGAAAAAGGACTGCTGGAAACGGATCTGAACGTTCTGGAAGCGGCAGGCGAATGCGGCACCCGATCCATCGTGATGATGTTCGGAGCCCTTTCCGGGATGAAATTAAATTCGGAAATCTATTCCTACGAGGGTCCCTTCGGCGTAGGCTATCTCATTGCGAGAGTCGATGGGCAGGACAGCGGCAGTAACCGGCAGGAAAGCGACCATGTCAGACTTGCAAGGGAAACTCTGGAAACCTACGTCAGAGACGGAAGAAGAATCGATGTGCCGAGTTGGATTCCCGACGAATTCCGGACGAAAAGGGCCGGCGTCTTTGTTTCGTTGAAAAAAAGCGGGGAACTCAGGGGCTGTATCGGAACCATCGGACCGGTGCGGGTCAATCTCGCCGAGGAGATCATCTATAATGCTATAAGCGCAGGCATGCAGGACCCTCGCTTTCCGTCGGTGGAGCCGGGAGAACTCCCGGATCTGGTCTATTCCGTCGATGTGCTGGAAGCTCCGGAAAAGATCGGCTCGATGGCGGAGCTGGATGTAAAGCGGTACGGCGTCATCGTCACATCGGGATTTCGGCGGGGGCTGCTGCTCCCTGATCTGGAAGGAGTGGACACCCCGCGGCAGCAGGTGGAAATCGCTTTGCAGAAGGCGGGGATCGGCAGGCTGGAGCCCTTTGAAATGCAGAGATTCGAGGTGATCCGTCATCGATGATGAAAGAAGCCATGTTCTATGAGAAGCTTGACGGCGGCCGTGTTCATTGCTATCTATGCCCGCATCACTGCCGAATCCCAAAGGATGGCAGGGGGCTTTGCGGCGTCCGCAAAAATGTGGACGGGGTGCTTTTCTCGATGAATTACGGAGAAATCTCCTCTATCGGGGTCGATCCCATCGAAAAAAAGCCGCTGCGCCGGTTTCATCCCGGAACGGCTATCCTGTCCATCGGCACTGTGGGCTGTAATCTCAAATGTCCGTTCTGTCAGAACCACAGCATTGCCCGGGTTGGGCCGGAGGAGGTCCATACCTATCCTTCCTCCAGCGATGAGGTTGTCTCAAAAGCCGTGTCGCTGAAGGAACGAGGGAATATCGGCATAGCCTACACCTACAATGAACCGTCGGTCTGGTATGAGTTCGTCTATGAGACGGCAAAAAAAGCGAAGGAAAAGGGCCTGCTGAACGTCCTGGTCACAAACGGGTACATTGAACAGGAGCCGCTAGATCAGCTCCTGCCGTATATCGACGCGATGAACATCGATCTGAAAGCCTACAACGATAGATTTTACAGAGAGCTGGTCAAGGGAAGCCTGGCGGAAGTCAAGGAGACGATCCGCCGGTCGGCGGCTTCCTGTCATGTTGAAGTGACCACTCTCGTCATCCCGGGATGGAACGATTCGATCGAAGAGATGGCGGAAATGGCCGGATGGCTGGCCTCTCTGTCGCCGGAAATTCCGCTCCACCTGTCCAGATATTTTCCGAAATATGAGATGACCGACCGGCCTCCGACGCCTCTGGATTCTCTGAAGGAGCTTTCGGAGACAGCCCGCCGTTATTTGAAGTACGTTTATCTGGGAAACGTATAAACGTGTAAAAGCAAGAGCACAGAATGAGGTAGATCATGAAAAGCACGGAAAGAATCAAATTATCCAAAGAGACAAGAGCGCATATGATCGAGGAAATCAAAAGATATTTCCTCAATGAGCGGGACGAAGAGCTGGGAGAGCTGGCCGCAGGTCTTTTTCTGGACTTCATCACGAAAGAACTGGCTCCTGAGTTCTATAACCAGGGGATTTATGATTCGTCCAATTACATGAGGGATAAAAGCGAAGACCTTCTATCGATACAGATTTGAGCAGAACGAAAGGCAGAGCTCTCGCATATTAATGAAATAAAAAAAAGGAGATATGCGAGAAATGATTTACAGTAATCAAGTCCGGCCTCCCGCCCCTCCGGCTCCTGCCTCTCCGTCATCCTCAGTTCCTGTCCCCAACAACCTCAGTACGCCGAATTTTTCACAGATCCTTGAGGGTGAACAGCTGGCGCTGATCAGCAACCTCAGGCAGCTTTGGATGCAGTTGGCCATTTGGGAAAGGTCCTTGATCGTCAGCACCGCAGGAAATCTCGGAGACGTCCAGATGGTGACGGACCGGCTGTTTTACATCCCCGAAGCCTTCTCAGAACTCCTCGGTCAGTATTTTGAGCCCCAGGAAGCCGACCATTTCGGAGAGCTGATGGAAGAGCACATTTCTGATTTTGCAGCTCTGGTCAGTGCGGAGAAAAACGACGACGAGAAGACGGTCAATCAGGAGACAGTCAATCTATACGACAATGCAAAGCGGATGGCAGCTTATCTGGTGAGCATCAACTCATACTGGAATCAGGAACAGTTGGAAGACGCGCTGGACGATTATATCGAGATGCTCCTTACAGATCTTGTGTCCAGGCTGACGGCGGATTATGCGAAAGAGATCGACGTCTTTGACGACCTTCAGACCCAGGCGATCAAGATTGCAGACATGATGTCCGAGGGCATGCTGCAGAAGTTTCACCCATAAAGGTCTCTGCCGCTATCGATTGAAGCGTCTGAAAGGGCGGCATGATGCATATCATTTATTAAATGATTTGATAAGGAGATGTGCATTATGTTTCGTATGACGGGAAACAGTTTGAAGTATCACGCTGCCAATTATGGGCAGATGAATCTGCTGAATGAACTCCGGAAACTATGGATGGAGCATATCATGTGGACGAGACTTTCTATCGTCAGCGCATTGGCGGATTTGCCGGATCTGGACGCGACGACGAAGCGTCTGCTGAGAAATCCCTCGGATTTTGCCAACGTGCTGGAAATCTTTTATGGAAAACAAAAGGCCGACGTCTTTCGCAGTCTGCTGGAGGAACATTTAAAAATAGCCGCCTCTATCGTAGACAGCGCGAAAAGGGGAGATTCCAAGGCGGTGGAACAATACTCCAGATTGTGGTATAGTAATGCGGATAAGATTGCCGCGTTTCTCGCGGGCATCAATCCCTGCTGGTCTGAGGACGAGTGGAAAAATCTGATGCACGACCACCTCAGAATGTTGGCGGATATGATCGGGGCCAGACTGGCCGGCGATTTTACGAAGGATGTGATGATCGCCGACATGCTGACAGCGCAGGCCCTGTCCATGGCGGATGTGATGGCGGAAGGGATCATCAGGCAGTTCGATATTTAGTAACATATCAGTAACATATTTGGAGAAATACAATCGGATGAAATACAAGAAAATAAAAGAAGCAGTTTTTATGGAGAGGCCGAACCGCTTCATTGCCCACGTAATGATCGATGGAGAAGTGAAAAAGGCGCACGTAAAGAATACGGGGAGGTGCAGGGAGCTCCTGCTGGAGGGGGTCCCACTCTATCTGGAAGACTACGGGGAAAGCCGCGCTGGCAGGAAAACGGACTACTCCCTGATCGCCGTTGAAAAGCGGGACGACAGGGTGAAGTCGGGGAAACGTCTTGTGAACATGGACTCCCTCGCGCCCAATCGCGTCGTTTTCGAGGCGCTGAAAGACGGCAGCCTTGTCTTACCCGGTCTTGCCTGCCCATTGTTTTGCATCAAACCTGAAACAGCTTTCGGGGCTTCCAGGTTTGATTTTTATGTGGAGGATGCGAGGGGCGCAAAGGCGCTGATCGAGGTGAAGGGAGTTACGCTGGAAGATGAAGGCGTTGCGCGCTTCCCCGACGCTCCTACCGAAAGAGGGGTCAAGCATATCAGAGAGCTCTGCCAGGCGCTGGACGAAGGTTTTTTCGCATATCTGATCTTCGTGATCCAGATGAAGGAAATTATCCGCTTTGAGCCAAATGACGATACTCACCCGGCTTTCGGCGACGCATTGCGGGAGGCGCGGGACAAGGGCGTTGTCATACTGGCCTATGACTGCGGTGTAACGGCGGACAGCATCACTCTCAGCGAACCGGTGCCGATCAGGCTGGAGAAATAACGATTGACTATTGCTCATGAAACAATAGTATGGTATGATTTTTTTAGAAAACTACTATTTTTAAAACAATAGTTTGGATAACAAATCATGAATCATTGAAACGGAGGTTCCTATGAACAGAAAAGAGTTTTTGGATGAGCTGGAAAATGCGCTGGCCGGACGGCTGACAGAGTCGGATATCAGGGAAATCACTTCAGATTACGGCGATATCTTTGCGAATGGCGCGGAGAACGGAAAAAGCGAAGAGGATGTTGCGGCGGAGCTCGGTTCTCCGGCAAGGATTGCGCGCACCATTCTTGAGGACGGACCGGGCAGAACCGGCCGGGAATATACGGATTTTCAGAAAAATATCAACGAGAAGACGAGCAAGCTGTTTGACAAGGTCATAGAGCCGGACCGGAATGTAGACGTGGGAAGGCTCGCCTCCATGTCCCGCAGGCTGGGCGCCTATGTGATCGACGGAATTCTGCTCGGGGTGATCGTAATGGGCGGGATCTTTGCGCTGCTGGTGCCGTTGTTTATGTATTCCGTACGGACCGAAATGACGGGATACTCCGTCAGTGGGATTCCCGCGGGGGACATGATGATTCATATGAATGAGCCGGGCTACGCCACGCTTACCAATTTTTCGATCACAGGCGTCATGGGCCTTTTTCTTCTCATGGGAGCGTTCAATTTCTTCACGACGATCATTCTCTGGGCGACCAACGGTTACACCCCCGGAAAGTATATCCTGAAGATCAGGGTCGTAAAGATCAACGGAAGCAAGCTGAGCTTCCTGGATGCGCTTTTGAGGGAGCTGGTCATAAAATGCATCGCCAATTCGATCGTTTCGGGATTTTTAAATCTCGGTTCCTTTATTTGGGGCTGTGTGACGGAAGACCACAAGACGGTTCACGATCTGGCTGCTCAGACTCGGGTCGTCGAGTGGGACAGAACTCAGAAATGAGGCTGCGATGGATACGCAGTTGAAAAAAGGGGTTCTGGAAATGTGCGTTCTCATTCAGCTTTCCAGGCAGGATATGTACGGATATGAAATCATGAAGATCATTCAGGATGTTTTCCCCGATGTGTATGACGGATCGATCTATGCGATTTTGCGCCGGATCAGAGGGGACGGCTATGCGGAGACCTATATGAAGGACGTTCCTTCCGGCGGACCTGCGAGAAAATATTACAGACTCACTTCTCATGGGCTGGAATACTGCGAAAAGCTGATCTCCGAGTGGGAAAAAATGACGCGGAGCGTCGAAAGACTGATAAAATAGGTGCGCGGCTGAAAAATTGCAGCGCGGAAAATAAGACGGGCAGAAGAAATATCTTCTGCCCTGATATATCACTCACCAGCTGCAGCCGTTACAGCCGTGGAGCCGGAAAGCGGGTCTCGTGTCTGAACGGGAGCATTCGCTCGTGTCGTCGACGTCGCTCGTATCTTCCATATCGTCGCACAGTTCTCTGGCCAGGTCTCTGATGAGCCTCCTGTCACAGCCCCCGAGGTTTTCGGGCCTGCGCCGGGGCCGGCAATCTCGGTTTCCGGCTGACTCATCTCTGCATGGCCTGCAGGCGGCATCATCGGAGGTATCTTCTCTGCAGGGCCGGTTTCCCGAACCGCCGCTTCTGCATCTGCAATCGGGGCGATCGACGCCGCCGATTTCGCAATCTTCCGCGTTTTCTTCATTTTCAACCGCTCTGAGCGAGCCGTCGCAAGGCTGGAGTCCTTCGCATGCGTTGAGGCAGAACAATGTTTTGCGCACGGTCTGAACCTGAACGACCGGTTCGATGGATACGTTTGAAATGAGGGCCACAGTGCATGAGAGCGGGCTGACTGCCGGCGGACAAGGCGGGCACGGCGGGCAACACGGAATGCACGGAGGCGGGCATGGAGGCGGACAGCACGGAGTGCATGGCGGCGGACAAGGCGGCGGGCAACACGGAATGCATGGCGGCGGGCATGGACGCTGCGATTCACCGCAGACTGCGACCAATCTCGGATTGACCAGATTGACATTTGCGCTGAACTGGAACTGGATTTCAGGCGCGATTCCGTTGACGCTGCAAGGCAGGCTCAGGTTTCTTACGGAGAAGCTGCTCAGGCCGTTATTTGGAAGCATCGAATTCGAACTGTTCGGCGCATTGGATATGACGGCGCGGAACCGGCAGTTTCTGCCGCCCGTATTGACGGTGCCTTCCAGTACGTAGGTAGCTCTGAAATCCCAGGGGCCTGCGTTGCTGATCAGGAAAAATACCTTCGTCGGAAGATTTCTTTCGAGACAGCGGTTCTTTTGAACTCTGGCGACCAGATTATCTGTTCTTGCTGTGTATTGACCATTGGCGAAGCTGACTGAATCAACAGGGAAACCGTCTACCGTCACCTGGGAAGCATAAATGTTCCCGGGGGGTCTCGTGCTGAAGAAATCGACAGCTACAAATGAATTGTCTATTTCAAATACGGCGTCGGGAGAAAGCGTGCACGGGAAAAGGCTGTTTCCTTCCAGGAAAAGCTCTGTCGTATAGTTTTCGCTTTGCATGCCGCCGGTATTCAGATTGAAAAGAAGCGGACTTGCGGTATCCTTATTGAACGAGAACACCTTATCAATATACGTTAAGTGGGGACTTTCTCTGGTAAACTCCACGCCTTCCGTGTCGATGTTCGTTCCGCAGGTATGACCAAGGCAGTCGCGACGGGGAGGGCGGCAGGCATCGGATGCATTTTGTCGTTTCATAACGATTAACCTCTCTTTTAGCTTGTATCATAGCAAACTCAGAAATAAAATTTACTATGTAAGAGGAATTGACCGTAGACACATGGAATCGGTATGCTACATTATATGATAAATTGTTTTTGCTGCCACAGGTGGGAAACTCTTTTTCAGTTGAAGATAATTCATGCGGTCATTCGTTATAATATAAGAAGGAGGGTGCTCAGCCCGCACAGTGGATCAGAGCGAGCGCCGAAGGGAGGTGAGGATGATCCCGGACAGAAAAAATCAATTGTTGGAACACGCCGTCGAGGAATACGGAAGGCTTATCCTCACTGTCTGCAATTCCATGACGGGGGATTCCTTTGAGGCCGAGGACCTGGCTCAGGACACCTTCCTCTCAGCCTATAAAAATTTAGACAGCTTTGACGGTGCGAATCTGAAGGCCTGGCTGGTGAAAATCGCGGCGAATAAGTGCCGTGACTACCTGAAAAGTGCCGCAAGGAGGAGCGTCCCGGCTCCGGGAGAAACCTTCGAGCAGGTGGCCGACGCGTCTCCGGGCCTTGAGGCTGTGATCCTGGAACGGGATACGGAAAAGCGGATCGAAAGGCTCTGCCAGAGTTTAAAGGAGCCGTATCGTTCTATCGCTATCGCCTATTTCTGCGA
>CAMJRV010000086.1 GCA_946408315.1 uncultured Bacillota bacterium
GAATACCGCTGTCGACAGAGAAAAAATCGTTTCCGGCATATTGAACGGCTACGGAAGCGTTTCCACCACCGGCCTGGAAAAAATGCCCTGGCTGAATGAAGCTGCGGTTCTTGCTCCATCCGAATACGGCAATTTGGACGCCGCAAAAAAGATACTGGCCGACGGAGGCTGGACGGATACTGATCATGACGGCATCGTTGAAAAGGACGGGCGCAAGGCCGAGTTTAAGCTGCTCTATACCGACGGGGTCTACCGGCAGGAAATGGCCCTTGAATTTGTAAATGTCGCCAATGAAATCGGAATCAAAGTGAATCTGGAAAAGTCGACCTGGGATACGATTTTGCCCGAAATCCACAAGGAAGCCGTCTTCTACGGATTCGGCTCCGGAGATCCTTCGGAACTCTACAACTTATATTACGGCGGCTCTGCAGGCGGACCTGTTCCGTGGGATAATTCCGGCGCATATAACAATCCTGCGGCAAACGAAGCGATCGACAATGCGCTGAACGCTACGGACGAGGCGGAAGCTCTCGTCTACTGGAAGGAATTGCAGAACTATGCTTCCGCAAAGGGCGACGCTCCCTACTGCTGGCTGGCAAATGCGAATCACGTCTACCTGACGGCGGAAGGCTTCAGCTTTGGAACGCCGGTTGTTCAGCCCCACGGCGGAAGGATATTTGACAACGTTGCGGAGTGGTCCTGGACCAGATAAATCCTGAGCCATATTGGAAACTGGAGTGAAAATGAAAAAAAGCACAAGGAAATTTCTCTTTCAGAGATTCTTTAAGTTAATTACACTGCTCATCGCGCTGTGCGTCGTCACCTTTATCTTGATGGAATTATCGCCCATCGATCCAGTCACAGCCTACGTCGGCGCGAGCACAAAGGTGGGGGCCGAACAGCGGGCCCTGATTGCGGAGCATTGGGGCTTGAACAGGCCGCCTGTGGAACGGTTCATGGCCTGGTTCACCTCGATCCTTCAGGGGGATTGGGGAACGTCTATGATCTACCGGCGTCCGGTGCTTGAGGTAATCGGACAGAAATTTCTGTCCTCCCTCGCCCTGATGGGGATCGCCTGGATCCTGTCCGGAATCATCGGGTTTATCCTGGGCATCGTCGCGGGGATCAAGGAAGGCAAGCTTGCGGACAAGCTCATCTCCGCCTACTGTCACATCCTGATCTCAACGCCGACTTTTTGGCTTGGGATTTTGTTCATCATGGTATTCGCCGTACAGCTTGGCTGGTTTCCGGTTGCCATGAGCACCCCTATCGGTGTTCTGGCCGAAGACGTGAGCCTTCTCGACAGGCTCTCCCACCTCGTTCTCCCCGCTCTGACACTGAGCGTGCTGGGAATCGCCAACATCTGTCTCCATACGCGGGAAAAGACGGCGGACGTCATGAGGACCGATTACGTCCTCTTTGCAAAGGCCCGGGGAGAAAGTTCCCGGAGCATCGTCTTCAACCATGTGATAAAGAACGTCTCTCTGCCGGCAGTCACGCTTCAGTTTCTTTCCTTCAGCGAACTGTTCGGGGGCGCCATCTTCGTAGAACAGGTCTTCTCCTATCCGGGCTTGGGCCACGCGGTTGTCCAATCCGGCTTAAGAGGCGATCTTCCCCTGCTGATGGGTATTGCCATTATCAGCCTCATCTTCGTCTACACGGGCAATCTGACCGCCGATATCCTGTATCGGGTGATCGATCCGCGAATCAGAGAGGAGGTAAAAGCATGATTGGAATCCGGGAAAAGACAATCCTGTCCATCAGCGTTTTTTCTTTTTTCTTTGCTGCCATATTGATTGCCGGCAGCCTGATCAAGGAAGACTCGTTATACGTTGAGCTTTCCAATATCTTTGCACCTCCTGGAGGCGGACACATCTTCGGAACGGATTGGGTCGGCCGCGATATGCTGGTCAGGACCGTGAAGGGACTTTCCCTGAGCATGAAGATCGGACTGCTGTGCTCCGTTGCAAGCAGCCTGATCGCTATGGTCTTAGGCGTGGCAGCGCCCCTTCTCGGAGGAAAGGTCGATATTTTCATATCCTGGCTGATCGATTTCGTGCTGTCCATCCCTCATACCCTTGCTATTATTCTGATCTCCATCGCCTGCGGAGGCGGCTTGCAAGGAATTGTAATCGGAGTCACGGCAACCCACTGGACATCGCTGACGAGGGTAATCCGGGCCGAGGTGATGCAGATCAGGGAGGCCGAATATACGAAACTCTCCCGCCGCTTTGGCAAAGGAAATCTTTTCATCGCGAAGGAACACGTTCTGCCCCATATCATTCCCCAGCTCGTAATCGGCACCGTTCTGATCTTTCCCCACGCGATTCTCCACGAAGCGTCCGTCACCTTCCTGGGCTTCGGACTGCCCGCACATGAACCTGCAATCGGCGTGATCCTTTCCGAGTCGATGAAATATCTGACGAGCGGAAAATGGTGGCTTGCCTTTTTCCCCGGAATCAGCCTGATCGCGGTTTCCATGATGGTGAATTCCATTGGAAAGAATATAGAAAGACTGATCGATCCGAAGACTGCATATCGTTAAAACAGACGTGTTCGCAGCGTGTCCCTCCAGAAACTCCCCTTTTTATATGCTGGCGCATAAAAAGGGTAAGAAGGTTCAGGTTTCTTCCGGGACACGCTGCGAACACGTCACTCAACAGAAATTTGTCCTGCAAAAATGCAATTTTAAGAGGAAACTATCTATGAAACAGATTTTAACTGTTCAAAATTTGGGGATTTCCTTTTCCCAATATATGAAAGGGCTGAGGCGAAGGTCGCTGAAGGTGATCTCCAATTTGGACATTGAGCTCCATGAGGGCGAGATACTGGCTATCGTAGGGGCAAGCGGATCGGGAAAGAGTCTGCTCGCCGGCGCGATCCTGGGGATTCTTCCGGAGAACGCCGCCCTGGAGGGAGAAATCTATTATGAAGGACAGCTCCTGAGCCAGAAAGACAAGGAAAAAATCAGAGGCAAAGAGATTGCCTTGATTCCACAGTCGGTAAATTATTTAGACCCTCTTCAGAAGGTTGGGCGGCAGATCGGAATATCCATTCAAAAAAATGGCGGCTTCCGTACCGGCGGTTCCGATGAGTCGAGGGACAAGACCATTGAACACGATCTTCCGAAGGACAAAGTCATTGAGAATATACTTCAAAAATATGGACTTGATAAGGCGGTGGCAGATTACTATCCGTTTCAACTGTCCGGCGGAATGGCAAGAAAGGTGCTGCTCGCGACGGCTTTGACATCCGGTGCGAAGGTCATCATCGCAGACGAACCGACTCCCGGCCTCGATGAGCCGTCTCTAAACGAAGTCTTAAAAGATTTCAGGGGGCTGGCGGATGATGGCTGTTCCATCTTGATGATTACCCACGATATTGAGGCGGCTTTGAAAATTGCCGACAAGGTCGCGGTCTTCTATGCCGGAACGACTCTTGAAGTCGCAAACACCCGGGACTTTGACGGCGGTGACAGCAGCAGCGGCGATGGGCTTCTGCGGCATCCCTACTCCAAGGCGTTGAACAACGCCCGCCCAAACGTAGGATTTCTGCCGTCGGAAGGCTCCCAGCCCTTTCCGGACAATCTCCCGAAGGGCTGCCCCTTTTCCGACCGGTGTGTCATGAGAACTGAAGAATGCGAGAAGGAGCTCCCCGCATTCAGAGAGATCAGGGGCGGAAAGGTAAGGTGTATTCATGCGACTTAATGCGGAAAATATCAGTTTCCGATATGGGGAAGAACGATATATTCTGAAGGACGTCAACTTTAGCGTTGGGAGCGGAGAAGTGGTTGGACTGACGGCCCCAAGCGGTTTTGGAAAGACGACGCTGGGCAAGATCCTTGCCGGCTATCAAAGGCCGGAAAGCGGCCGGGTAACCATCGACGGCGCAGAGATAAAGAGCAAAGGCTACCATCCGGTACAACTGATCTTTCAGCATCCGGAAAAGGCGGTCAATCCCAAATGGAAGATGAGAAAGGTGCTGGCGGAAACCGAAATGCCCTCCCGTGAACTGCTGGAAGCCATGGGAATCCAGAACGGCTGGCTGGACCGCTGGCCGAGCGAACTGTCGGGTGGAGAGCTTCAGAGATTCTGCGTTACCAGAGCCTTATCCGAGAAGACAAAATTTCTCATCGCCGATGAAATGACGACGATGCTTGACGCAATCACCCAGGCGCAGATCTGGAATACGGTCCTCGGCTACGCCAGGCTTCACAAGATCGGCGTCGTGGTGATCAGCCACGATCAGCCTCTGCTGGAGCGCATCTGCGACAGGATCGTCAATCTGACAGCATGTTCCGGCTAGACTTCAATTAAAATCATACAAAGAAAAGCCGATATATGGTCGTATGCCGGTAGATCTGCCCCGGCAGAAAAACAGGCTTCAGGAAAGTCTTCTGATTTACCGCGTCGGGGTAGTATTGGGTCTCCAGGCAGAAACCGCAGCGCCGTCCATAAACTGCGCCGCCTTTGCCGGCATTTTTTTCGTTCAGTGAATTGCCGGAATAAAACTGGATCCCGGGCATAGTCGTATAAACTTGTAATCCGATGCCTGTTTTTTCATCAAAGGCTTCCGCTGCCAGCCTGAGCCCTTCGGCGTCGTCCAGATTCCAGTTGTGATCATACCCGCCACCGTATTTCAGCTGGATGTCGTCTCCGTCGATGCGCTCTCCGATTCTGTGAAATTCTCTGAAATCAAAGGGCGTGCCAACAACCGGCACAATTTTTCCCGTGGGTACATTTTCAACGTCGGTTTCCAGGTAATGATCCGAACAGATCCTGACGTTATGGTTTTCGATGGAACCGGCGTTATGGCCGGACAGGTTGAAATAGGTGTGGTTCGTCAGGTTGATGACCGAAGTCCGGTCTGCCCCGGCTTCATAGTCGATCTTCAGGCAGCCTCCCTCATCCAGAGAATAGGCTACCTTTGCCGTAAGGTTGCCCGGATATCCCTCTTCTCCGTCTTTGCTGAGATAAGAGAATCTGACCTGGCAGGCCGTCTCATCAACGGATTCCACATCCCAGAGCACCTTGTCAAAGCCTTTGAAGCCACCATGAAGATGGTTGTCGCCGAGATTTCTCCCCACTTGGTACTCTTTCCCATCGATGGTAAAGCGGCCCCCTTTGATGCGGTTTGCACATCGCCCGACAATGACGCCGAGATAGGAGGACTGGCTGAGATAAGCATCCGGATGATCAAATCCCAATGCCACATCAAGCCCCTTGTATTCAATCCCCGTCACCGCGCAGCCCAAGTTGGTGACTCTGACCTTCATCCCCTTCGAGTTTTCCAGGGTATAAAGAAATATGTCCTTTCCGCCAAGCTCTCCCCATTTTTCACATTTGATCATATGGCGCCTCCTAAAAAACCGTTAAACGGCTTTGCTGAAATCCTCCACAAAGTGCAGCGCAGTTCCCGCTTCCTTGCGATTCTTACATTATACTTTTGGTGCTCAATAAGCACAAGGAATAATCTCCCCTCGCTTATTTCGTTTTCAGGTTCTCCAAGATCTCAACCAGGCCGTTGTCCCGGAAAAAAGGATCATCCCCTACACCGTGTCCTTTATTGATATAGATCATGCCGTCTTCCACGCTTACCCCGATGTGATAGGGAGCCCTGTTCTTCCTGTCATACCAGAGCGATATGGATAACTCCTTCCCACGACCATCCCGTTTCATCCCGGCCAGGATCGCGTCCCTCTGTTTCTGCTCTTCCTCTTTGGGCAGCCGCTCCAGCTGCCGGACCTTGTCGGCGATCAATTTTTCCGTCGCTTCGTCCAGTTCATAGCGCAGATGGACATCCTTTTCCCAATCATCTCCGGTTACCCACATGGATTCCGGCTGAGACTCAAAAGGAATCTTTAGCAGCTGATGACAGTGATAGGCATAGCTTCCCGCAATCACAGCGACGGTAAGAAGCCCCCCGGCCAATGCCAGCGCAACGTATTTTCCTTTTACCTTTTTATATATCATTACCCCGATTGCAAGGGCGGTCACGCACAGCACTGTTACTCCGTATACACCGTGATTTTCTGGCTGATTGAAATAGCCGACCTTGTCCGGCTGCAGCGGCAGCAGCCAATCGTTGATCGTGCTCCGGTAGCGCAGTACGATCAAATAGACCAGGAGAAAGGCCAAGATAAAGGCGATGATCCAGTCTTTCTTCGATTTAATCTGCATTTTCCCCATTATTCTCTTCATACTCCTTTTCCCCCCTTTCCTGATACTCCTTCACCATCCTGCAGAACTCCTCGCTTATCCGGTACACCGTCCTGTTATCCGATACGAGATACCGGTCTTCCAGGTTGATCAGGGCAGCCATATACCGCGAATGCCACGGTCCGAAGATGAACTCAATCGTCTCTTCCTGTTCCGGGTTCCTCTGCAGTTCGGCCCCGGAAATCTCCCTGTCTGCGACTGGTCCATCTGCGAAGAAAGCCTCCGAGAGCTGCTTGAAATAGGCCCCGCGTTCTCCGGCATCATCGCCGTAATAGCCATCCCCCCCATGTTCATAGTGAAGCATAAATCCGCTTACGTCTTCAAATTTCTGGTTCTTTTCCACAGCAAGGTGATTGGCAAGGAACGTTCCACCCACAGCCAGGGAAATGACGATAGCCCATACCGCGGCAAATTTGAGGTATTTTGTGAGGGTAAAGATTCTCTTATCCCCAGTGAAAAAACCGATGCTCCCGTAAATCGCTCCGCCCACCAGCGTCGCAATTCCAAATTCCGCAGCAGCAGAAGCCAGATACGATTGAGGGAAAAACTCGTTCAAAAATGCCCTGGACGAAAGGGAAGAATAGTCGGCCCATTGCCCGGCAGAATAGATAAAGTCATGATTGTGAAGCGTTACATGAATCATCTCGCTGATTTTATAGGGAATTCCGATGATGATTTTCAGCGGCAGAAAGTCAGTGACATAATACTTGACGCTGAACCACCCCAGGATGAGTCCCACGACGGTGAAGACGACAATTCGCCTCGTCCCCTTATCATAGTGCTCTACCTGCTCCTTCAGATTGCCCCCCGAAAATTCTGCCTCCGGCAACCGGATTGCCTCCTCCCCCGCCAGAAAACCCTCCACAAGGGCCTGGCACTGATCGCACACCTCCAGATGAGCTTCTATTTCCGGGTCCTGAACATCGCCCTTCAGATATTCCAGGACCTGATCTTTTTTCTCACATTTCATAGATCCACCTCTCCCATTCGTCCCGCTTCTGCTTCATACAGTTTTTTCAGTCTCGTTCTCGCCCGGTAGATTCTGACCTTTACCACAGGCTCGGTCAGCCCCATGACTCCGGCGATGTCCGCATAGGACAACCCTTCGTAATCCCGGAGGATCAAAACGGTACGATCGGATTCGTTCAGCTTTAAAAGAAGCTCCTGGATTTCTCTCCGCCGCTCCGATTGCAGGATAATCGCTTCCGGGGACGGCTCCGACGCCGGAATTTGGCTGTAAATGGCTTCATCTCCCAGCAAAAACGGCTTCTTCTTTCGGGCATAGGACAAAAAGGTGTTGCGTGCAATCGTCATGCACCACGCCTTTAAATGGCTCTCTTCCCGGAGCTTTTTATATCCCAGATAGATTTTCAGGAAGGTTTCCTGTGACAGGTCCTGCGCCGTCTGCTCCTCCTGGGTCATATAAAAAAGATATCCATAAATTGCGCTCTCGTATTCCCGGTAGATTTCCCCGAACCGCTCCTTCATCTGACGGAATCCTTTCGTTTGATGATCGATCATTCGTATATATAACGCATCATATCATAAAAAGTTACACATAAAAATGCTCCCTCCGGAACATGCGGGTTTTTCAGCCGCACTCCTGAAGGGAGCATGCCATAAAAGACTGTGCCATTATCTTTCAGTAAACTTTCGCATGCTTTACGATATCTGCAATAAAAGGTTCTCTACCGTATCCAGCAGCAGCTGTGCGCCCCGGATCAGATCCTCCGGGTCCGTATCCTCAAAAGGAACATGGCTTCTGCCTCCGATGCTCGGCACGAACAGCATGCCGGAAGGGACATGGGGGGCGATGACACAGGTGTCGTGCACCGCGCCGCTGTCGATGATCCGGTGGCTGATCCCTGCTTTCGACGCCAGCCTGTCGATAAGCGCCACGATTCCGCCGTCCATGTGAAACGGGCTTGATTCGGCGACGGTCCGGATTTCACAGGAGACGCCTCTCTCCACTGCAATCCTCCCGATCTCCCCTTCGATTCCGCTGAGAACCCGGCGGATCGTTTCCTCCCGCTTTTCTCTCACCTCTACCGTGAATACGACTTTCTCAGGAATGACGTTGGAGCAGTTGGGATGGACGGAAACCTTTCCGACGGTGGCTACGACGATCCCTTCCGGAT
>CAMJRV010000087.1 GCA_946408315.1 uncultured Bacillota bacterium
CGCATAGTCCGTCATTGGCTTTTTCAATTTTCTTCTGTGATCAAGAAACATTTTTAAAGGCTCATGCAATTCGGATGGGATGACGCTATATATATCTCTTCTTTCATTCTTAACATTCTTTACATTCTTGTTTGTGGTCACTGGCTGGTCACTCGCTGGTCGCTGGCTGGTCACTGGCTGGTCATGGTATTGGCCACAAGCGTCGTAATCCATTGCAAAATACTCGTCTTCGCTGGCCACTGGCTGGTCATTTTTTTTGTTTTTTTGTGTATGTATTTTGTATGTATTTTGTTTTTCCATCTCCTCACAGTCTTGGTATTTATCCCAATTAAGTACTGTAATTAGACTGTTCTGGTTACTTCTTTGCCGGTCAATCTGTTGGTCATTTTCTAACTCAATCAGGATGCGCTTTGTCTTGCTTTCCGAAACAGACAATTTGCTTGAAATCGACTTCCTTCCGGTTATTAATTGCCCTGGTTCAAGCGTTATCTTTTCCCCCTTAAACAATGCCGGGTAGGCTTCGTGGGTGGCATTTAATAGCAGATAAACCCACACCGCAAGGTGATCACTGTCTTTACAAACAATCGGATTGTCCAACATTTTTCTATGTAGCTTTATCCATCCTTGCATTTAACCCCCTCCTAGAACGGGATATCGTCGTCATCCTCTAGCGCTTGGAACCCTTCGGGAATCTTAGGATCATTCTGCGTCTCCGCTTTATCTCCCTTGTCCAAAAACTCCACCCGATCCGCGATAACATCAGTTGTGTAGACGGTATCGCCGTTCTTGTTCTTATAGCTGCCGGTTTGGATGCGGCCTTGTACGCCGACCAGACGGCCTTTGGAGATAAAGCGTTCCACGAGCTCCGCAGTCTTCCCAAAACATGTGACTCTCGGGAAGTCCGCGCCTTTATCCTTGCCGGGCCTGTCTATTGCAAGCGTGAAGGTTGCTACCGCCATCTGATTCTCTGAAACATATCTGGTTTCTGGGTCTTTAGTCAATCTTCCGGTCAGCACTACATTATTCATAAAAAACATCCTCCTTGAGTTGCTTTGAAATATCGTTGAGCAGTTCTTCAAGCTTGTCACATTCGGATTTAAACCCTTTGAATGTCGTGCATTGACAAGCATTTAATTCTTTCCTGCAAAGTGCTTTAAGCGCCTGAGGAATGGAAGCATGATATGTTTCGTCTTTAAAGATTTCCTTTTCCTCTCCGGTTTCATTTCCGTCCTTATCTTTGACCTTGGCAAGCCCCGCCGGTTTACATAGGGTCACATTGTCTTTATCTGATCTGATGATCCAGTCTTTATATGGTTCTATTCTCATTCAAACTCTCCCTTCTTTGTGCCTTATCGGCTCCTACTTTCTCTGTACATCGATTTAATTCCGTTTCTTGATGTTCTCACCTTTCGCGGCTTCTTTCTCACTGTCTAGATAAGTAACGCCCACGGCATACGCTGACCAGATGTCAGACCTAAACCCATAAAAGAAGCCCGGTGACTTTTTTGTTCCAACAACCCCAAAGCGGTCAATTAGCGCTTGCCGGACGTTAGAATCTTTTGCCCTAACTTGACCGCACAGGTTCAGTTTCACATCCTTACGGTATATGTACTCAGAATGGCTGGTGAGTTCGGTATACCGGCCGATCCATACGCAGGTTTCAAAGACTTCCTTACCGACCGCCATACCGTATGATGCGACCATTTCAATCACGGTTTTCAGGGGACCATCTGCGCGGAATACAGACAGTAAGGTTTCTGTCTCCATATCACTGATGAGCTGCCGCATCTGATAGTTATCTACCTTGCCGAACTTCAACGGTCTGTATTCTTCATCCATCAGGACGTAAGCGGTTTCGGTATTGCCGGGATCTATCGCCAAGATTCTCATTATTTACCATTCCTTTCTGCTTCAATCTGGCCTTCTAGTATCCTGATCTCAGTCTTGATCTGCAATATCTTTTCATATCCGCATTCGTAGTCGCTTTTTCGGATATCCCTTGTAAGGCGTAACTTAGCTACATTTTCATCACCTTTTGAAAGGCTCTCGCAGGAAGTCCATGCGACGCCATCTTGAACGTGGAGTCTTAAAATTTCCTGACGATTTGCTATGCGATAGTCCATTTCTGCCTTTGCAAGCTGATGCCCTGTGTTCTGGTAGAAGTTGACCGCTGTATTAAGTTGCTTTATCAATTCCGTACGTTGGTTAATTAAGTCTTGCACTTCATCACTCCTATACGCTGTTATCGAACCGATATGCCGGATCGATCTCTTTCCATTTGTTGTAGATCAGCTTTGACCGATCCCAACCCGGATAATGCGCCCTCAGATGCGCCTCGATCCGTGCGCCGTATTCCTCCAGCTTGTCGCCATTGTCGTAGTCAAGGTGTTCTTGTTTGGTCAGGAGGACCAGGTTTTCTGGTATACCCAGCCCTCCCTGACTACGGTTTATGTAATGAGCGACTTCCAAACGATCACGTTCACCGGAAAGGATGCTGCAATTGTTATCACGTTCCACGACGATTCGCCGAACCTCCGGAGATATATCACAGGCTATCGTCTGCTTATGGCGTCTGCGGTGCTCGTTTTTCGGCTTTGGCTGTGGCTTCATTGCTTCATCGTCCTCGCCTTCTTTTCGAGCATCGGCTTTGCTTCGTTTGCAAAGCATTCAATCGTCATGTCTTCGAGTACGGAAATGTCATACGCTTTCAGGAACTTACTTACGTTCGTATCAGTTTCAATGATCATGTTCTGTAGCCATTCAATCTGGATTTTATTGATCTTCTTTCCAGGATCGATTCTTTCCTCTGGCGGCATATCGGCTTGCGGGTCCTCTTTCCCGTGCGTATTCGTTGCGTCGGAATCATTGGTGTCGTCAATGTCCAAAAGGCCGTTGAGAGCGTATTTTCTGGCATACGAAGACGCAGCTCCCGTGACTTGCGATCCATCCATGCCCTTTTTATTCTCTTCTTCTCTTGCCGATGCCGTTACGCTGAATGATTCTCCCGATTCACAGTCGTACAGTGTTGCCGTGGCCTCTATGTAGTACCTATCACCGACAAGAATTACCTTGTCAGATATGGGCAATGCACATGCATATTCTGATAGAAGCGGCTTAACGGCTTCCAAAATATCCTCGCATGACCTATACTTATAACCGCCAAATTTATTCATCTGCCCTTTTGGCGCTTTGAGTTCTGTCTGTATCTTATTGAGCTTTAATAGTACATTTTTCAAGGTTAACCCTCTCTTTCTATCCACCAGACCATATCATTCGATGCGGTCTGATAATCTACATTTCGAGCATTCATAATGATCTGCCGTGCCTGTTGCATTGCCTCACTTATTTCCGCCTCGCACTGATCGCAGCGGTCCTGTTTGTCCGCGATGTACTTTCTTTGGCATGAGCAAAGATGAAGTTCTTCGATATCGTCAATCTTGCATTCGGGGCAAATATTAATGTGATCGTCAATCTCACTGTTAAAATACTTAACTTCGACTTCCGGCGTTTCAAACTCGGCCCCGCAATTCAGGCATTTATACATTGGAATCACCTACCTTATACAGAAAAACCGGACCTCGGCAAACTCCGTGAAGAGCTTTTCCGGATATTCCTCACATTCCCGCGCTTTTAATTCATAAGCGGAGAATGTAGCCAGAAAGGCTTCTTCATTGAGCTGAACATCCTCATCACTGATTGCAGTCAGACCGGTCTCCCTGTAAATCTCGCGAAACCGCTTCTGCATTGCCGCCAGTTCATAAAGAATTTCGTCAGGTACTTGATTTGCTTTTAAAGCCGTGGTATTCTGGCCTTGTACTAATTCCTGCGCACCCTGTACGGAAGTTGCAGCTTCCTTGGGTGCTTTTTCAATTGATTGGCTCATTTTCATCCTCCTCTACTTCAATTCTTAAAAACTTTGCTCCTCGCTTCCTACCGTCGTCTTTCCGGCATAGACTTACCATGACAGTATGTCCTGTGATCCCGAAAGCCTGTCCTAATTCATCAGCACTCCGGCAGACTGCAAGGGGGAGTTCATAACGGTCGGGCGTAACTGCCATGTAAAGTTTTTCTATCATTTGGCTCTCTCCTTAATAATTTTTCCATAGATCCCCCACTCTTCGCGCGGAACCTCACGAATCACCTTGACTGCGCTCGTTCTAATTTTGCCGTCTGTAAATTCGTGGGCAACGCACTTGTCTTTGGAAACCTCACACTCGATGATCGCAAGATCAGGCCAACTCCTGCCAAAATTGAGCGCCCAGCTCATATGCGATACGTGAATACCTCTGCCGCAATCCTCCTGAATGTCCATATCAATTTTTTCTTCCGTTGAAGTCTCACCAACCCGATACTTGAAATAGTGGTTGTGATCAGAATGGTATGCACCATTCCCCTCGGAATGGACAGATTTATACAGGACCAGCTTTCCGTCGCGCTCTTCTATCCCGAAATACTCGACGTAGTCGCCAATCCCTTGGAACGGAAGAATGACCCGCGCTTTATGAAGTAATTCGTATTGGGCGTATCTGGACATGATTCTTGCCTGTGACCATCCGCAAAGTTTAGCTGAGCTGTTCTCCCGAGCCACGACTGAGCTGTTCCCCCGAGCCACGACTGAGCTGTTCCGAAACCTTCTGTTTATGTAGATTACGTTTTGCCGGTCATTACGGATTTCAATAATTCCCTGAAAATCATCCTGTATGGCATCGAATTCCGCCTGATTCTTTACGATTATCCTGTTCATAGTTACCTCCTTAAGTTTATAGAAATAACGAATTGGGTTCGGTTCTCATATCATTTATAGTGTTCAGGATGTCGGTCTGGTACATTGCCTGCTCATTCAGCAACCCCACGACGATCAACTGCAGCCCCACAATCAGCAACACGCCGATTATGACCGTAAGGTGGATTCTGCGGAGCTTGTCCGATGTGGACTTTGTTCTTTTCTCCCGGCGCTGCTCTGCTGCGTTGACCGACATGGAACATTTGTCGGGAGTGTTGGCGCAGGTATCATCGCAGACAGAAGACAGATCACAGTACAGACAGCAACGGTCATATCCTTTAAGGCATTTGGCAAGACATTTTTTCATGGCCCCTCCTTTCTAAACCATCCTCATTGCAAGATTGAGCAATGCAAATTTGTATTTGTCGTTTTCTTCTTTAAGAAGTGCGTATTTCTTTGCCATCTGCTCAAACTCATATTTGTAGTCCACGGATGTTTCACATAAGTCTTCACACGGTTCGCACAACTCAATTGGAGCTGGTTCGATATCAGCGGTTGTTTCCGGCAAGATTTCGTCTGTCCCCTTCTCCTTTTTTGCTCTTTTGGGAATGCCGCTCTTTTTTAAGATGGCATACACTACCGGAGCGGAAATGCCGTATTTCTTGGTAATTGTGCTTATTTTTTCACCGTCAACATACATCTTGCAGATGCAGGCATCGCCTTCTGCCGTCGTTTTCTTGCCAAACTTGCCCGGAACAATCTTCTTGATGTCGTTCAAGTTATATGTAGTCACTTCACTATTTCCCATGTACTTTCTTAACTCCTTTCCTTTCAGCATGTCCGATGGCATTCCGCCGTTCCGGTTTCTCGTAAAAGCTGTTTTCCCATACATGCCACGGCCTGTTTTCTTTTTCTCGGCTACATCTTCAGCAAATATGGATTCGCAATCATTTTCATAATCCTCTATCTCAACCACTTCTCCTTTCTTTGAAAATTATGTTGTCTACTGCTTTTTGGGGCGTCGGGTCATTGATACCGCATTCATTTTTTGAATTGAGCCGTTCTTCTTTTTTGGCTTCTTTTACCTTTGCTCTGTTGGTTTCTCTGCTTCTGGACATAGTCCTCCCCTTTCAAACCGGAAATGCCTTACGGCAACGTCAGTTCTCATTTATGCGACATACTTGATCGTGTATTCCTTTATGATGGAAGCGTATATCTCCCTTAGTTTGGGGTCGGCCTCTATCACATCCAACTTGTTTGCTTTAGAGATTGCAGTCTTGGTAGCTCCCTGTTTGAGCATACGTGCCAGCAAATTGGTAAGGCGCTGTTCAAGATTTACCCGCCCTCTGGATTCCAGGAGCTTGTACGATTCCCGGCGTATCTCTTTGAACCGCTCGCCACCGACAGCCTGGACGATTTTATTGAACATCCGGTTGATATCTTCCCGCCAGTTATCCGGCTGGGTGATGATGGTGTCTTTTATGGCTGTTACGGTCCCGGCAAGCTGCTGAACCTCCATTTCCTGTTTTGCCATAGCGTTTAGCATCTGGCTTACCATTTGGAGCTCAGGGGAGAGTTTTGAGATATTGACCGTGTCCTTCTCCTTCATCTCCTTAATCTTGATGATCAGCTTTCTCCTGGCTACTGCATCATACCGGGCCGCAAGTTGGAGTGCTCCTTCTTCGGTCATTTCAAAAGCCGGTCTTTTCTCACCCTTCTTGTCCAGGTATTCAACCAAGGAAAAAATCCCTTCGTTGGCTAACCCACCATTTTCAAGCTTTCCCATCTCGTCTCTGATATCTTTTAGCACATCAGAGTGTGCCTTTCCGAAGTGCTCTGCTATCATCCTACTGTCAAGCTTCACTTCGCCGTTCTCGATTCTGATTAATTCGTTCATGGTTCCTCCTTTCCGCCGGAGATCCGGCTAAATAACCTGTCCCTTTTCTTCCTCAGTGAACTTCAGAAGCGAGAAAAGCCGTCGAAGTTCCTTGCGAGTGAATCTGTCGGGATTCTTGATTTTTAGATAGAATGCTTTCTCTCCGATATGTAGCCTTGCTGCCAGCTCTCGATTGTTCTTGCATCCACAGAGCATCATGTTTTTGGCAACAAGGGCCTTAAAAAGCTTGTCCTGCCTTTCTTCTTGGGTGTCTCTTAGCTTCGGCATGATGACCCTCCCTTACATCGCCTTTAGGCACAACAGCCGGAATGTCTCCCTGCCTTTTGGAGTTACGAGTGTCTGCGGCCCACTCCATTGGGTCTTTTCGTTGAAGCATTCCTTCAGCTCGAATAGACCGTTGTTTTTATCTGAATGGGGCATCAGCTTACCTTTTTTGTCCCGATAGATGTATTTCTTTTCAATCAGGAACTTTATAAATTTCTTCTCGCCTACTTCAAGCAGTTTTGCCGTTTCCCTGAAATTTGTAAGCAAATTCCGGTCAACTAGTTCGTCAAAGTAATCTGCTTTCGGAGCCATGATCTGGTTGTCCACAGTCAGAGAGGAGTTTGCCATTTGTAATGCCTTGTTTTTGTTCTGCTCTTCCTTTAGCGCTGTTGCGATCTTGATTATGGTATCGGGATTCAGCAGCACCGCCTCCAGTGTCTCCGGTGTCATATATGCACCGTGTCTCCTGATGGATGGAAGGACTTCGTCAAATATCCATGATTCAAATTCTTCTGCACCCGGCAATTCGGATTTTGCCGCTAGCCGGTAGATATCTCCCTCTGGGATAAAATTGATCTCTTGCACTTTCCCGCTTATAGGGGTACTGCGTTTCACCGTAGCCCTACAATGCGCATTTATAGCATCGTTCGGCCTTGCATATCCAAGCGCCTTTGCTACATCACTTCCGCAAAATAAAATCTTGCCGTCTTCATTAATGGTCCTAACTTGTCCAAATTTCTGATTCTCGAAAATTTTTAACTCGTTCACTTAGATTCTCCCTTCTCGCTTCATTTCCTCTGTGTTGATCTGTTTAATTGATATCCCTAGATGATCGCAAATTTTCCGCTGAACCGATTCACTTTGCTGGGAGCCGGAAAGCAACGATCTCACATATTGGTATGAAAGTCCAATTTCTTCTGCCAGATCCTTTTGCGTTTTACCTGCAATAGCTAATTGCTTTCTGACCTCTGCTATCCATAGAGGCATTGGTTTTCGCATCATATCCCTCCTTCTTATATTTTTAAAAAATACTTGACATATGTAGAGTAAAATAATACAATTGTATTGCTTAAACAAATATTAAAAAACTCTACATTCTTTGAAACATAGGGGTTTGTTTTTTCATTTCCCTGTTTACAAGCTCAGTATAACTCAACGTATGTTGATTTGTCAAGCGAGTTTATAAACTTTTGTAGAGTTTTTTGCAGAGAGGTAATTCAGATGGGAGAAATTAACGCAAGAATCTTTACTTTGTTAGATGAAAAGGGCTTGAAGGCAGTTGACTTGGCTCGTACATTGGGAGTATCAGAAGCAGTTATCAGCGCTTGGAGAAAAAGGGGAACTGACCCAAAGGCTATCTTTATGAATGAGATAGCTGAATTTCTTGGCGTAACAAGAGATTACCTGGAAACCGGAAAAGACAGAGGGGAGG
>CAMJRV010000088.1 GCA_946408315.1 uncultured Bacillota bacterium
AGGTCAAGCATCTTAGTGCGAAAGTTGTGCAAAAGTTCCAGTTCGAATTTGATCTCCAAACGCCATATTTCCGTTGACAACAATAGAGCATCGTGTTATTATTAGACATAAAATAACATATAAAAAAAGTCGTGAAAATAGGGTCGTGAATTCTGTTAAATTGGAGGACATTGAAATGTATTACGACGTAGTTGTTCTGGGAGCGGGTCCGGGCGGTTATGTAAGCGCCATCAGGGCCGCCCAGTTAGGCGCAAAGACCGCCATAGTGGAGAAGGGCCCGGTAGGCGGAACCTGTCTCAATGTCGGCTGCATCCCAACAAAAGCGCTGATAAAAAATGTGGAGATTCTGCATAGCTTGGAGCTGGGAAAACAGCGGGGCATTCAGGTTCAGGAAGTAAAGCTGGACTACCGCAAGGCTGTCAAGGTCAAAAATGGCGCGGTAAAGCAGCTGGTAAAGGGAGTTGAAGGCCTGCTCGCGTCCAACGGGGTTGATCTGTATCAGGGGAAAGGCTGTGTTCAAGAGAATCAAGTCATCTCCGTCGAAAGCCCGGAGAATGGGAATGTGACGATTCAGTATGGCAGGTTGATTATCGCCACCGGATCACAGCCTGCAATGCCGCCGATAAAGGGCGCGGATCTGGAAGGCGTCGTGACCAGTGAGAAGATGCTTCAGATGGACAGTGTGCCGGAACGCTTGATTATCATAGGCGGAGGTGTAATCGGATGTGAATTCGCAAGCATTTTCAACGCGTATGGCAGTAAGGTCACCATCGTCGAAATGCTGCCGGCCGCAGTTGCCATGCTGGATGGGGATATCTCACGATACATGGGCGATATGCTGCAGGAACAGGGGATCGACCTGAAACTGAGCAGACAGGTAAAACAAATATCCAGGACCGGCGATGGAATGCTGGAAGTTTCTATTGCAGATCAGGATGGGCAGGAGGAGCTCCTGTGCGGAAATCAGGTTCTGATCTCGGTGGGCCGTAAACCCAGTCTGGAAGGGTTGGAAGCCCTGAACCTCGAAACAGAAAAGGGCTGCATAAAAGTCAATGATAAATTGGAAACCGGTACGGCCGGTGTCTATGCGATAGGAGACGTGACCGGAAAGAAACTGCTGGCTCATGTCGCCTCGGAAATGGGAGTCAAAGCTGCAGAGAATGCCATGGGGCTTGACAGGGAAATGGAACTGGATATCGTCCCAAGCTGTATCTACACGATCCCGGAGGTCGGAACCGTCGGACTGTCGGAGGCGGAAGCCAGAGCGAAGGGGCACGAGTTATTAATCGGAAAGTTTCCCCTTATGGCATGCGGAAAAGCGGTCGCTACAGGCGAGCCGGAAGGTTTCTTCAAACTGGTTGCAGACAAGGAGACGCGAAAGCTGCTGGGAGCACATCTGGTAGGGAAAAGCGCCACAGAAATCGTCGCGGAAATGTCCGCCTATATGAAAATGGGCGCCAGGATCGATGACGTGATAGATACGATTCATGCCCACCCCACAATCTCAGAAGCGATAGCGGAGGCCGCCAGGGATATTGACGGAACCTGCATCCACATGCCGAAAAGAAAATAATGCAAGGCTCGGCATCGGGGAAGCATGCTGACAAAGGAGGACCGCAATGGCTTATGTCATTGGAATTGATACTGGCGGGACCTATACGGATGCAGTGCTGCTTGACACCCATGAGAAAGGAACTCGCAGCGTAAAGCGCAAGTCGAAAGCCTTTACCACCCATCACGATCTCGCATTGGGAATCAGAGACAGCGTAGAGCGGCTTGATATCGACGAATTTGAAAAGGGACAGATAGAAAAGGTTGTGCTGTCGACTACGCTGGCGACAAATTCTATCGTAGAGGGAGACCTTCATAACGTAGGACTTATTCTGATCGGGGATAAGCCTAACGGAGAGCTTGCCACGAAATATATAAAAACCGTCAGCGGCAGAATCAATATCAAAGGCCGCGTTCTGAGGGATATCAACAGAGAGGAGACGGAGAAGGCGATCGAGGAACTGATCCCGAACGTCGATTCCATCGCGGTCTCCGGATTAGCCAGCGTACGAAACCCTGTCCTGGAACAGAAGGTGAAGGCGATCATACAGGACGCATACGATATCCCTGTTATGTGCGGCCATGAGTATGTAAGCGATCTGGGATTTCTTGAGAGGACCAATACGGTCGTAATCAATGCAGGCTTACTGCCGATCATTGGAAAGTTCATAAAGGCGATTAAAACAGTGCTCAAAGAGCTTGATATCAAAGCGCCGGTGTTTGTTGTAAAAGGTGACGGCAGCATCGCGAAAATTGATGCGATACAGGAAAAACCGATCGATACCGTCTTATCGGGACCCGCCGCAAGCATGATCGGAGCGATCCACCTGACGGAGATCAGTGATGCGGTCGTAGCCGATATGGGAGGGACGACTACCGACACCGGAATTGTACGGCACAAAAGAGTCGAGCTGTCTGACGACGGAGCGACGATAGGAAGCTGGAAGATCAGAATCAAATCGGCAAAGCTTTATACCTTTGGTCTGGGCGGTGACAGCCTGATTACCGTAAGAAACGGAGCTATGGAAGTCGGCCCGAAAAGGGTTCGCCCCGCCTGCAGGGGCGGCGGCACAGTTACGCCGACGGACGTCCTTCATTACACCGGTGAATTTGTGAAATGGAGCAGGGAGGAAGCGGTTGCCGCTATTGAAAAACATGCTGCGGATGCGGGGATGGCCCCAAGCGAATATGTAAGCGATGTGATCGATGCTGTTTCCAAAAAGATCGATGAAAACATGTCGTCTTATCAGCGTTTGAATTTGCCGATCAGCGCAATCGGCGCTCCTGCCGAATCCTGGTATACTGCCGCTCAAAAGAAGTATGGCTTTCCTCTCGTGATACCAGAGCACTATGAAGTTGCCAATGCAGTTGGCGCGGCGGCCGCCGGCATCCAGGAAACAGTGGAAGCTATCGTAAGGCGGGGAGAAGACGGGTACGGCTATCTTGCCCATACAAAGGCCGGCAGGTATATGCTCCCCCGGAAGGAAGCGGCGATTGAGAAGGCCATTGAAGTATCCAGAGCATGCGCCATAAAGATGATAACGGGGCAGGACCTGGAATTGGCAGACATCTCGGTTTCCTGTGAAGACATATACGACAGCGGCGGCACCATCTATTTGGAGACCCGCATCAAGGTTACCGTAAGCGGGAAGATCTTTGCCAATGTATAAATGTATTAAAATTTTTTAAGTTTTAAATGAGGAGGTTAAGGAATGGAAAAAAGAGAGTTATTGGACCTGTATCAGACGATGCAGACGATTCGAAAATTTGAGTTTCAGACTTCAAAGAGTTTTGCCGAGGAGATCGTACAGGGATTTGTGCACCTCTATATCGGTGAAGAAGCGATTGCAACCGGTGTCTGCGCCAATTTGAACCGTGACGATTATATCACCAGCACTCACAGAGGGCATGGACATATCATTGCAAAAGGCGCGGATTTAAAGCGGATGATGGCGGAGTTATGCGGCCGCGAGACAGGGTACTGCAAAGGGAAAGGCGGGTCGATGCATATTGCTGATACCGACCTTGGAATACTCGGAGCGAACGGTATCGTCGGAGGTGGGTTTAATTTAGCCTGCGGAGCCGGATTTTCTTCCAAAATGCTGAAGACAAACCAGGTATGCGTATGCTTTTTTGGAGACGGCGCAACGGGAACCGGAGCGTCTCACGAAGCGATGAACATTGCCAAAGTCTGGAAGCTGCCGGTAATCTTTGTCAATGAAAATAACTTATATGCGGATTCATGCAGGATTACAGACGGATTGGCAAGCGAAAGTACGGCAGACAGGGCTCTGGCTTACCATATGCCCCACTATTCGATCGACGGAAACGATGTGCTTACCGTTTATGAAACGGCGAAGGAAGCGATTGAGCGCGCCAGAAACGGGGAAGGACCATCCTTTATAGAATGCAAGACCTATCGCTGGCGCGGCCATTTTGAAGTGGAGCCGGAGACCTACCGTCCGCCGGAAGAACTGAAATTATGGAAGTCAAAGGAAAAGGACCCGATTGCAAGGTTTGAAAAATATCTGCTTGAAAACCATGGCGTGAGCGAGGAAGAGGTGAAGCAGATTAAGGCTTCCATTGATAAAGAAGTTAAGGCCGCTGTGGAATTCGCTTTGAACAGTCCTCTTCCTGATAAATCAAGCGCATGTACGGATGTTTACACAGATATTGTTGAGGAGGGAAGAGCATGAGAAATGTATTTTTTTCAGAAGCCATAAGAGATGCGATTCGCAACGAGATGTTAAATGATCCCAGAGTGTTTTGCATAGGAGAAGATATCGGTCGTGTCGGCGGATCTTTCGGTGTAACTGCGGGCTTGTATAAAGAATTTGGCGAGGAACGCGTTCGCGACACTCCGATTTCGGAACAGGCTATCGTCGGACTTTCCGCCGGCGCAGCGTTAACCGGCATGATCCCGGTGGCGGAGATCATGTATAACGATTTCATGCTGTGTGCCGCAGATCAGATCATTAATCAGGCTGCGAAATTCCGTTATATGTACGGCGGCGGGATGAAGGTCCCCATGGTAGTAAGAATGGCGGTAGGCGGAGGTTTGCAGTGCGCCGCGCAGCATTCCCAGAGTCTGGAGGCATTTTTAGTCCATATACCGGGATTGAAAGTGGTATATCCTTCCACTCCCGCTGATGCGTTAGGGCTGATGATCTCATCGATCCGTGATGAAAATCCGGTCATGTTCTTTGAGCATCAATTGCTGTACCAGGTAAGCGACAACGTTCCTGACGGCTTTGAACCGATTCCGCTGGGAATCGCCGATGTGAAAAAGGAAGGCTCCGACATAACGATTGTTGCCACCGGACTCTGTGTGAAAAAATCTCTTGACGCGGCGGAGCTGCTGGCGAAAGAAGGAATCAACGCGGAAGTCGTCGATCCCAGAACCCTGTATCCGCTGGACAAGGAGACAATTTACCGCTCCCTTGCGAAAACAAGAAAAGTTGTTATCGTAACGGAAGAAGTAAAGCGCGGCGCATGGTCCGCCGAAATGGCTTCCAACATTGCAGAAGATATGTTTGAGTCGCTGGACAAGAAAATTGTAAGAGTCGGCGCGCTCAACACACCGGTTCCATTCACCGTCAGCCTGGAGGAATATGTATTGCCGCAGGTGAACAATATTGTCGATGCCGTGAAATCGGTATTTTAATGAAGATTAGGTTATAAAAATAAGGAGAAAGATATGGCGACTATAGTAAAAATGCCCAAAATGGGAGCTACGATGAAAGAAGGCAAGCTTACAGGCTGGCTTGTAAAAGAAGGAGATCAGATTGAAGAGGGAGACGCTTTATTCGAAGTGGAAACTGACAAGCTCACCAATGAAGTCGAAGCCGACACTTCGGGAGTTCTAAGAAAGATTCTGGTTCAGGAAGGCGAGACTGTGCCATGCCAGACTCCCCTTGCAATTATTGCAGACGAGGATGAAGATATCTCCAGCGTTCTCTAAGGAAGGCAACAACTCATAAACTTGATATTCGGCAAACAGCTGATTTGGTTGTTGTAAATGAAAACCTCCGGCTGTGCCGGTGGTGCAAGCGGACTTTTCCCGCACGTGAAAAACCACCGGCACAGCCGTTGGATCATTATGGAATTAAACAAGGAATGAGAAAGGTCTTATATAAAATGAAGGAAATATTAGACAAGACAAATAAAGAGTACATTGCAAGCATGATCCCCGATAACATGCCGGACTGGAAAGAATCCTGGGCGGAAGGTTATAACATCGGGCAAAGGATCGAGATCCAGGAGACGCCGTTTCGAAAAAAATACGGCGTTGAGAATGACGTGGACTACCGGCTGAAACAGGCGGAGCAAGGGAAATTATCGTGGAAGATAAATATGGGGCTTGCCAGTGTTGAAGAAGAAGCTGCAGGGCTGAAAGCCGCTGAAAAATTCAACGAAGAAACCGGACTGCGCATCAGCTTCGCCCATCAGCTCCCCAAGAATATCATCGGGGTTCCGAAGGATAAGCGTGAAAATATCCCGAGCGCCCTGGGATTTGACCTGGATGAACCTGAGGATTGGCTGAAAATAACGATGGCGTCCACCGTACAGCCGGTTTTTGCCGACAATCACCTGGGGTGGCCCAACGCAGTGTATACGACGATCAACTCCATAGCGGCAGGAAGTACATACACGGGACTGTTCGGCTTTTTTCACCAGGTTGCCCCGGGATGTCCCGATGAAGTCTGGAATATGAATGAAAACGTAAAGGCGCTGGGCATCTGCGCGGCGAAATATGATGAAAAGGTCGTGGTTAATTCCAATATGGACGATTCTGCACCGGCGTATTTTCTGGATTTCGCTTCTTATCTTGCGTGGGGAAAATTAGAGCGGTATATCGTATCGGATCTGTGCAAGGTGCGCTATTCATACAGCTTTGGAAATTTTACGACGAATCTCATCCACAAGGCAGCCATGTGGCTTGCGGCAAGCGACACCTTTAAAAAAGACGATCAGCCGGGAATCGGATTTATTTATCCCAATACGGTTGACCACTGGGATCATCATATCCATGCCAATTACGGGTTCCAAATCCCGGAAGCTCTGTTGGCTATTTTGCTTGAGAAAAAATTCAAAACGGGAGCCACCTTTATATCCGTTCCGATTACAGAAAAAATTACGATACCGACGGTTCCGGAGATGCTCGACATGACCGGCGCATGCCAGCGCGCGGAGGAAAGCGCCGTATACTATGAAAAGCTGATGAATTGGACAGAAATTGAGCTGTTACGGGACCAAATCGAAGATTTTTCAGAGAAGATGTATCGGAATATACTGAACGGGTTGGCAGAATCCGGCGTCGATATTACGAACCCAATCGAATTGATGGTTGTTCTCAAGCGGATCGATCCGACTGCCTTTGAGAAAATGTTTCATCCTTCCGTGGCCAATGACGGAAATCAACAGATCGTACCGCTGATGCCTGCGGCGCTTTGGCAGAAGTCGGAAGAGCAGATTGCTGAAATTGTCGATCGATTGAAAGGTTTCGGTTATTCCGAGAAATTGAAAGATAAACGGATTTGCGTCGCTTCTGCCGACATTCACTATTTTGGAGCGTTTGTCATCATGGGCGTTATGAAAGCATTCGGCGCGGATGTCATCGACGGCGGAAATCAAATGGAAGCGATCGATGTTTTGGACCTGGCAGATGAGCACGGCATTACGGATATCTGTATCAGCCTGCACAACGGGCAGACGATACATTATGCCAGACTGTTGATTCAGCTGGCTTCAGAAAGAAACAAAAAATACAGATTCTTTATGGGAGGCGTGTTGACGAGCTTCCTGAACGAAACGGACAAAGAGCCTGTCGATGTTACTCAGCAGGTTGAGGATCTCGGCATTCATACATCCGCATCGGTCGAGGAATTGTTGGCGAAATTATCGGATGAATCGATATAAAGGAGAAGGAGGAGGCACCATGGACAAGCAGATAAAAGCGACAGGCATCAGAAAGATCATTGCGGAGAGAATGAGCGAAAGCTGGCATGTATCTCCAAGAGTTGTTTATACTTTGAGCGTGGATATGTCAAAGGCGCTGGAATTCATAGAAACACTGAATAAAGACAGTGAGGATAAGGCCCTTAAAGTTTCGATGAATCACATCCTGATGAAATTATGTGCGGAAGCGATGAAAGAGTACGAATATGTCAATTCAAGCTTTGAGGGAGATACGATTACGATCCACGACCAGATCAATATCGGATTGGCAGTAGCTGTGGACAATGGGCTTATCGTTCCCAATATCAAGGATGTAGGAAATAAAGATATCAATGAGATTGCAAAAGAAACAAACGACGCGGTTAGCAGAACGAGAAAAAATCGGATCACGATGGACGATATCACCGGCGGGACCTTTACGATAACGAATTTGGGAATGATGGGAATCGAAAGCTTCTCCCCGATCATCAATCAGCCGGAAGTTGCAATTCTCGGAGTCAATAAAATCGTAAATACACCTGTGTGCTTAGACGGAGAAATCGTAGTCAGACCTATGATGAATCTCAATTTTGTGGCTGATCACAGGGTGATCGACGGAGCTTATGCGGCGAAATATATCAGCCGGGTGAAAGAGTTGCTGGAGACGATAGAGGCATAAAGGCGGATAGGCTTGTGTTTAGGAGGTTCGTATGAAGAAATTAAGAAAGATGACGCTGAACATTAACGGCGCCGATCGAATGTTTATCTGTGACCCGGAA
>CAMJRV010000089.1 GCA_946408315.1 uncultured Bacillota bacterium
TCCTTATATAGCAATAACGGATATTGGTTATACGTATTCTCCATCACCTGCCCATTGACTGTAATCGGAAAACTCGGAATCGTAACCATTGCGGATTTCGCATATACTGCTGTTGGAAACAGCAGCATGCATAAAATGCACAGTGGTAAAATGCGTTTAATTTTCATTGTTTGTCTCCTCCCCCCAATACAAACTCTCTGCGTTTCCTGCAAATATCTGTCCATCTATGTTGATTATTTCGTCAATGGGGATTGCTGTGCCATCGGTCATAATGATAGCCCGTTCATATTCATTTACCTTTTTAACCTTACCGATAGCAGTAACATAGGCGCCGCCATGTTTTTTCGCGTCCGGCTGAAAATATGTGACTGCAATTTCCGGATGCTCTTCCAGCCGGTCCGCTATGATTTGCAGCTTATCGCGCAAAGTGTCCTTCATGGATTCGTCCAGTTCCACTCTCTCATCGGTAAGTCTTGCGGTTTCTTTGACAGCGGCATCATAGCCGGTCAGTGCGGCGAAGGGCGAAAACTGAGCCGCTCGGTCAATGACCGCCATAGGAGGATGTGTTTTGGAGACATGATGCGGCAGATGGATGATGTCATCATATTCCTTCGTCATGCCTTATGCCCTCCAATCTGCTTATTCCGGTTCAGTGTGGTAGCGCCTTCCTCCAGATTCATGCCCTTTATAACGGCGTTCTTGCCGTATTTCTTCTTGATCTCCAGCATTGCTTTCTGCATCTTTTTTTCACGTGCAAGCTCGGCCTCTTCCTCTTCTTTTTTCTCCTGCACAGCCGCGTAATCTGTAAAGAGATCAAGCTGCTCAAAGCTGTCCGTCTTTTGAACAGTTCCCTCATCAACAACACGATTCGCGGTGAGGCTAAATCGCCTGATCAGAAGATTTTTATCAACGATGCGTTCAAACAGCTCTGCGACGGCCTCCACGATCAGCTTTGTGGAGGAGGTCTGTCTGCCAAGGTTTGCCGTACCATGAGCGGATTTCGGAAGGCTGCGTCCGTAGCGGTCAGTGATGATCGGTCCGTGATATGTTTGTTTTATCTTCGAGTTTGTCAGATTTTCAATATCATATCCCACCGTCAAAACCAGCTGATCGGTCACAAGCCTTTTATCCACCAGGTCAAGCACCAACAGATCGGTCATTTCCCTCACGATCAGCTTCGCTTTGTCAAAGGGATAGGCATATTGCAGCACCTGCCCTGAGCAAATACTGTTCGTGCTTGGCTTATATGCTTTAATGTCGGCAATCGTACACGGCTCCCAGCCCCACGCATGGTCGATCAGCAGCTCCGCATTGATGCCGAACAGCTTGTAAAGCAAATCCTCGTTATAATAATCGCCGGGCTTGCCGAGGGAACATCTTGCAATATCTCCCATAGTAAAGAGGCTTTGGCCCTCCAGCTTCTTTGCATATCCTTTGCCCACGCGCCAAAAGTCTGTTAAAGGCCGGTATGACCACAGCAGGCGGCGATAGCTCATTTCATCCAATTCCGCGATCTGTACGCCGTTTTCATCCACCGGAATGCCCTTCGCCTGGATATCCATCGCGATCTTGCAAAGGTACAGATTTGTGCCAATTCCCGCCGATGCCGTAATACCGATCGTATTCAGGACGTCAAGAATCATTTTCGTGGCAAGCTCTCGGGCTGAAAGGTTATAGGTGTGCAGATAATCGGTGGCATCAATAAATACCTCGTCGATAGAGTAGACATGGATATCTTCAGCCGCGATGTATTTCAAGTAGATATTGTAAATCCGAGTGCTGTACTCTATATAATACGCCATTCTCGGCGGCGCAACAATATATTCCAGGGAGAGCTCCGGTGAGGATTTCAATTCCGTACCGTTGAAAGAAACGCCGGAAAAGGCTCGTCCTGGCGCTTTGCACAGCCGTTCCGCATTTACTTCCCTGACCTTCTGAACGACCTCAAACAGCCGCGCTCTGCCGGGAATGCCATATTCTTTGAGGGCGGGAGAGACGGCGAGACAGATGGTTTTTTCGGTGCGGCTTGCATCAGCGACAACGAGGTTTGTTGTCAGCGGATCAAGCCCTCGTTCCATGCACTCAACCGAAGCGTAGAAGGATTTTAAATCAATCGCGATATAGGTTCTATTCTTCATGCTATTCTCTGATCGCCTCCTAAAAATCACGCGTATCATGCGGTATTATTCTATTTGATCTCGGCATTTACCTCGCTCAATGCCTTCGTTAACAATGGCAAAGCAATATGGAGCGCCTTGAGATTATTATTAAGCATCGTATGCTGCCAAGTGCCTTGCGCTAATTTCGCCTGCGCCTTCTCAGATTTGCTAATCAGAGAAGTGATCGGAGCAAGCGCATTTTTCAAATCTTCTTCGGCATAACAATCCACAGCGTCGCCCCCCGCCAATCTTTTTGATATTAGCGATGAAGCTATATGCAGCGCTTTCAGTCTGTTCTTTTGTAGCGTATGCTGAGAAGTATCCTGCGCAAATTTTGCTTTCTCAGTCCTGTTAATCATCGAAGCTATGGCCTGGAGTGCTTCCTCCATATCTTTTTCTGTAAAATCGTTCATATCATCCTCAACTTATTATTTGCTTATTTTCTATATGGTACTCTAGCTGAACATTTGTTCTACTCTATTGTATAATTTAACATACTTCGAGTCAAGACAAGACTTGTCAATGCCCCTTACAGGACCAGTTTATTAAACATATGTCGCGTTTTATCTAATTTGATATTAGAACGCCGTGTTTGATAAACAGGATTGCCGATGCTTGCTTGATACCCCTTTAATTCTGTTAGACAGACCCCACAACCGTTTGTGGAAAAAGCAAGTTCTTCTCTGTATTCTTGAATATAACGCGCTGGTATTTCGCCAGAAAGGATTACCTCATTGCTTTTTACATTAACCGAGCTAATGGTTGCCTTATATTTTTTCATATCGTTATATGCACGGGAAATATATTCTTGCGGAGCATAGACCGTGAACGATAGGTAAGGCTCCAACAATTCAGTTCCGGATTTACGCAAGGCTTGTTCCAAAACAATAGGAGCCAAGGAGCGAAAATCTGCCGGAGTACTGACAGGGCTAAAATATAAGCCATATTCAAAGCAAATTTTGCAGTCTGTTACCTCCCAACCATATAGACCTTGCTCGCAGCCGTAACGGATTCCGTCTTCAACTGCGTTTTGAAATGATTGATTCAGGTATCCCAAAGAAACACGGCTCTCATAACGTATACCTGACCCAAGCGGCAGTGGCTCGATAGACAAACCAATTGATGCCCAAAAAGGATTCGGAGGTACTTCTATATGAATCGTATAGTCAGCTCTTGCCGATGGCCTTTCCATAAAGATAACGGTAGGATCATCCAGTTGCACGGTTATGTTGTACTTTTCCATTAGTAACGCGGATATAATTTCCATCTGTACTTTGCCCAAAAAAGAAAGTGTAATTTCATGAGTAATAGAATCCACATCATAACGCAGGAGCGGGTCGGTATCCGCGATCTCTGTTAACGCTTCCAGAAGCAATTGGCGCTCTGTCCCCTGACCTGGATGAATATTAGCCCGCATCATAGGCAGCGGAGAATTCCTCCACGTTTTACAAGGCATCAGTTTGGCATTACCAATTATGTCATTTAACTTTAATGGCGTTCCCGGTAAAATCACAATTTCTCCGAAACCGGCAGCATCTACACGGCGTATCTCACCATTTGAAGGAACTCTCATCTCATTGATTTTTATTTTTCCCTCACCGTCTGCTACCATGACCATATCTTTTGTGTGCAGAGCTCCGCCATATAGCCTCATGTATACCACGCGGTGACCTTTCTCCAAGTATTCCACCTTAAAAACATGTCCGCACAATTCAGTGTCATTGCCGTCAGTTGTCGAATCTACATTAGTCGAAATCGCATCTATCAACGGTTTAATCCCAATGTTTTTCTTTGCACTCCCATGATAGACAGGGAATAAGGTACAATCCTGAAACCTTTGCTTTTCTGCCTGTTTAAGAGTTTCCACATCCAGTTGCTGGCCAAGTGTAAATTTTTCAAGCAGCTCGTCATTCCCGGCAATCACAATATCCCATTGTTCCAAATCTATTTGGTCTGTTATGTGTAAATCAGGAAACAGCTCCACGCCTTGTTTTATAAGAATTTCAGGTGAAAGCTTATCCTTAATATCCCGATAAACATTCTGTAAATCGACCCCACTTTGATCTATTTTGTTGATAAAAAGAAGTGTGGGGATTTTCATGCTTTGTAGTGCGTGAAAAAGGATTCGCGTCTGAGACTGCACGCCATCTTTCGCAGAGATTACTAATACTGCACTATCCAATACAGATAATGAGCGATGTACTTCCGCCAGAAAATCCATGTGGCCGGGAGTATCAACAATGTTGATCTTAATATCTCCCCACTGAAAAGAAGTAACCGAGGCTTGGATCGTAATTCCACGTTGTTTTTCCAAAAGCATAGAATCCGTTTTTGTTGTTCCTTTATCTACACTTCCTAATTCTTTTATAGCGCCGCTCGTATATAATAAACTTTCTGTTAAAGTTGTTTTTCCCGCATCCACATGCGCCAAAATACCAATGTTGATTGTTTTCATATAAGCTTCTTCCCTTCTAATCCAGGCCCAAAAGGGCACAAAAATCCCCTGGGATAAAATACTTTTATCCCAGGGGATAGTGAATGAAAGAATTGACGTACACATAATAAATAGCAAGACAGCAAATTACTATCTTCCTATATTCCGCATCCAATCATATGATAAAAGTATCCTTAAATTGGGTACAAAAAAATCTAACCTTAATAGAAATTAGGTGTTTTATTTTGTTCCCACTATCAAATTGACAGTTATTTAAGAATACCTTGCCGCATATTTTTTTTACTCCTTATTAGGTCTTCATAAAGTGTACCATATGAAGAGGAGAATGTGCAAGTGTAGAATTCTAGCTGGTGGAAGAAGCAAATATATATGATATAATAAAGATATCGGAGCAGGCCCGCCGCCTAGACTGGCCCTACTCCCCACATATTCAGATTCAGGAGGGACAAAACATGGATGCAATTCAAGTGGGCACAAAGGCCCCCGACTTCACTCTGCAAGACGGCTTTGACAATGAAATTCGACTGTCCAACTACCAGGGCAAGCAGGTCCTGCTGTCCTGGCATCCGCTGGCCTGGACCAGCGTGTGTACAGATCAGATGCGTGCGCTGGAGGTGCATTTTGACGATTTTGCTGCGAAGAACACTGTCGCCATCGGTCTGAGCGTCGACGCCGCTCCCAGCAAAAAGGCGTGGGCGACGGTTCTATCCATTGAGAACACTCCCCTTGTCAGCGATTTCTGGCCCCAAGGCAAGGTTTCGCAGGACTACGGCGTATTTATGGAAAACCACGGTTTCTCCGGCCGCGTCAACGTCCTTGTTGATGCGCAGGGTATCGTCAAATGGGTAAAGGTCTATCCCCTCGGAGAACTGCCGGACATCAATGAGATTCTGGCAGCCCTGTAAGGCAGGCTGCCGCACAGAAAAACGTGGAGGGGAACATTCTCCCTCCACGTTTTTGTCTCTCCATTAATTAACGAAATCAATTTCCAGATATGCAACTAATTCATTATAATCATATTCAGTAAATATACCCTTAATGTTATCGTAAAATGTCCCCTCATAATGGAGTAAGAAATGACCGTGCTCACTTAAAATACAGCACCTCGGAAGTTCAACCGGCTTCCCTCTTGTATATTTCATTTTTTCGGCACGGCGGATCTGGTATAAGTCCAATGCTTCAAATAGTTTCCTACCCGACATTTTGCCTTTTCCGCATTTAGTACGCTTTACAACCTCTTGAACAGTGGTATCAGCCAACAGCGCGATACAAGTTTGTCCGCAAAGTCCAAACAATTCTTGCGATAATAATTCCGTATTCATCATGCTTCCTCAATCGCGATCCATATTTCTTGGTGTTTTTCTTGCATATAACATTCAAATACAGGCAGGTCTGAAAGCTTATAGCCTGAACTTGGCAGCCATTCTGAATAAAAATTCTGATAAACCTCCTGCACTGCTTTTGGAATCTCGCCGTCTGCATTGATGATAACCCATGTTGCAGAAGGGTATGAGAACTCTTCCATTCCTTCGGGGGCAGGGATATGATTGCAGCTCGACACATCTACATGATTTGTAACGGCTAAAATATAGTCCATCTCATCCGAGCTGCCCCATCCTCCACCTGCTGCAATTCCCAAAAATCCGGCGGGACGATAATCGGGAAAAAACTGTATAAACTTTTGCATAGTCCCGTCTTTCCACGCCTTATCCCATATCTGCGGCGCAAGATCAAAAGCTCGATCAGTTTTAATCCTGTTAGAAATCCCTGCTACTTTAAACGCAGGCCACTTCTCAATCTGATACTTCATTTTCTCTGCTCCTTTAATCGTAATTTGAAAGGAGAGCTTAGGGCAGGATTTAAGCGTCACTGGCTCATTTCTTACCGTTGACGGCAATACTCCATGAAAGTTTCTAAATGCACGCGAAAAGGCATCTTGTGAATCATAACCATACTTCAAGGCAATATCAAGGATTCTTTCATCCCCCTTTATTACATCAAAGGCAGCAAGTGTCAATCTACGATTTCTGATATACTCTGACAATGAGGTTTGTGCCATGTACGAGAACATTCTCTGAAAGTTGTATATAGAACAACACGCAATTTCAGAGATTCTGTCATACGATATTTCGCTCTGTAAATTGGCATCAATATAATCCATAACTTTATTAAGCTGTTTAACCCAGTCCAAGTCGACCTCCTCCTCTCTGATTACAATTATAGGGCAAATAGTTCATTTCCTCTCGACTTTTTATGCCGCAATTAGTAGATAGAGATCAGAACTTTTTGAGTTTCTTTTCAATTTCGCGATTTTCTATAACAACGCAAAATGGTCACTTTCGATAATTGATTTCATTTGACATAAGCAAAAAGGGTGTCCCGCGGGGTCAAGCATAACTCTCCAATCATCAGAAAATTGCTCATCTGCTATCGTTGCTCCACAGTGGATTGCATATTGAACTGCTTCTTCTAAATTATTAACGGCGAAGTCCATATGCGCCATTTGCTGTTGAGCTTCAGGTCTTCCCGGCCATACAGGCGGTTCATACTCAGGATTCCGTTGAAATGTTATGCCGGGATATGTCCCCTGATTTGATCCCGGAGCGCCTAGGCATGCATATTCTTCATCGTAAAAAGGTATTTCCCACTTGAGCAACTCCGCATAGAATTTAGCTAATTCATAAGGGTTTTTGCAATCCACCGTAAATGAGTACATTTTAATTTTCAATCCATCATCCATAACACGAATACCTCCCATGATATATAATTTTCGCTGCAAATTCTGTCTATCAGCGAACACAAGCACTATTGCATTCATCATATCACATTGTTTTGCATAGAAAAAGGCATATCAGCGCTTTATCATGCCTTGGTGCATTTAGTGAAATGTCCATATCTTCTTGTTATAAACGTAAACCGGCGGGAGCGCCTCAAGGTGCCCCCGCCTTTATCTGCTATACTATCGTTCATATTCCCGGCATTTCTGCCAGCTTCCTTGCTATTTTAATCTGTTTGCAGCTCTTGCAGATAGGGACTTCCGGCATTTCACATTTTTTATTGATATACGCGTATTCTTCTTTTGTCATAGAATACTTTCCGCAGACGCTGCACCTGAGCTGTTCGAATTCCTTGCCCCAGATTTTGCGGATACCGCCGCCCTCTTCCGTTTTGATACACCCTGTCGGGCATACCGAAGCACAGGACCCGCACCCGATGCACTCGATAGAAGGCTCTTCATACGGAGTCGCCACTTTTTTCGTTGTTCCCCTGTTGACGGTAGCGATGGCGTTGCAGCCCATTTCCTCGCACGCTTTTACGCAGAGTCCGCACATCATGCACTCGTTTCCTTCATCCATATGAAAGCGGGAGCAATCACCGACGCCGTATTCTTTTGCTAGTCGGGATATCCTATCGTTATCAGGCACCTCCGCCATAAGGAGTCTCAGAAGGGTTTTCCGCATGCCCCTGATCTCCTCCGTATCGGTTTCCGCGGCGATATCCTTCATCACCGGGAAAATACACGATGTAACGATCTTCTTCTTCCCGTTTTCTGTGACTTCCGCAATGCACATTCTGCAGGTAGCAAGACCCCTGAGCGATTCGTGATGGCATAAATGCGGGATGGCGATTCCGTTGCGCTCGGCAATGTCA
>CAMJRV010000090.1 GCA_946408315.1 uncultured Bacillota bacterium
AGGAACCTGAAGCTTACCTATTATCTGGACCCCGTTTTAGGCGTAAACAGGAGGGAGTCCTCGATGCACCTGATCAGCTCCCAGAGCGGCGAGGGAGCCTTGCTGATCGTAAATCCGTATAACCGGGAATTCGCCGATCGAATCTGCTTTATCGATTCCTCCGCTGGGGAACGTACCGTTACCGGCGACAGAAAGGAGTTTTTCGGTACCGGATCGTTATGCGCTCCCGATGCATTGAAGCGCGAAAAGCTGATGGGGGCTCTGGGCGCCGGTCTTGATCCCTGTGCCGCGATGCAGGTCAATATCCGGCTTCCAGCCGGTGAAACCTGCGAGCTCGCCTTCCTGCTGGGGATGGCCGGGGAGCCGGGCCGGATTCGGGAGCTTTCGGAATCGTTCCGAAGCGTCGAACGGGCGAAAACAGCTCTCCTTGAAGTAAAGGCGTTCTGGCAGCAGAAGCTGCAGACGGTCCAGGTGGACACTCCTGATCCATCCATGAATATCATGCTGAACGGCTGGCTGCTCTACCAGGCGATTTCCTGCAGGATGTGGGCGCGTACCGCATTTTATCAGGCCGGAGGCGCCTTCGGCTTCCGCGACCAATTGCAGGACAGCCTGTCTGTCCTCGCCGTATGGCCGGAATTGGCGAGAAACCAGATCGTAAAGCACGCAAGCCATCAATTCTTGCAGGGAGATGTGCTCCACTGGTGGCATGAGCCCGCCGGAAAAGGTACGAGGACCAGATTTTCCGACGACTATTTGTGGCTGCCCTATGTGGCTGCGGAATATGTCGGGGCGACGGGAGACTACGAAGTATTGAAAGTTGAAGCGCCCTTTCTGGATGATGACCTTTTGAGAAAATATGAGGATGAGAGATATTGTCATCCGCGGGTCACCCAGGAAACCGCGTCCGTCTTTGACCATTGTATCCGCGCGATCGAGTATGGATTGCGGTTTGGAGAGAGGGGTCTGCCTCTGATGGGAGGAGGGGACTGGAATGACGGAATGAATACGGTGGGCAACGACGGAAAGGGAGAAAGCGTATGGCTGGGCTGGTTCCTGTGCACTGTTTTGCAGAAGTTCTCTCCCATATGCCGAAAGCTGGGTGACGAGGAGCGCGCCGACCGGTATCTCCGGCTGGCCGATCAGGTCGCCGAAGCGGTTGAACGGAACGGATGGGACGGAAACTGGTATAAGCGGGCATTTTTTGATAACGGCGCGGTCCTGGGCTCCGTCAACAATAAGGAATGCAAGATCGACTCCATTGCTCAGTCGTGGGCTGTCATTTCGGGAAAAGGAGATCCCGACCGGGTAAAAAAGGCGCTGGCGTCTCTGGAAAACTATCTTGTGGTCCGTGAGGCAGGGCTCATCAAGCTGCTGACTCCTCCTTTCGACGAAGGGGAGCTGGAGCCCGGATATATTAAATCCTACGTTCCCGGCGTCAGGGAGAACGGCGGTCAGTATACCCACGCGGCTGCCTGGGTCATCATTGCCTTTGCCATGTCGGGAGAGGGAGAGAAAGCCTGGGAGCTGTTCGGATTGATCAACCCGGTCAATCACACGAGAACCGACAGAGAGTGTTCCATCTATAAGGCGGAGCCTTACGTCATGGCGGCAGACGTCTATTCTGTCGCGCCTCACGAAGGGCGGGGAGGCTGGACCTGGTATACCGGAACGGCAAGCTGGGTTTATCAGGCTGGTCTTGCACATGTCCTGGGATTTTCAAAGACGGCCGGACAGTTGGTGATAGACCCATGCATTCCCGGAAAATGGACAGAGTATTCGATCCGGTACCGTTATCGCGATACGGGGTATCACATTACCGTGAAAAACCCTAAAAATGTAAACAGGGGCGTATTGTCCGTGACTGTGGACGGCGAGAACAGGGCGGGAAACGCCGTCGATCTGGTCGACGATGGAAAAGAACATGCGGTGGAGGTTTTGATGGGCTGAGAGCTGTTACTGCTCACAGCCGGGCCAGCCCTGCCGACTGCGACTTTATCTCGCGGGCGTGGTTTTGGCACTCTTTACATCTCATCTCGCCATGTTCAGGCTGTCAAACAAACGTATTCCGTAATCGGTGTTTGACAGCGGCTGAACATGATGCTCCCCTCGATGAAGAGTGGCGCAAAACCCCTCCGACGCTTGATTTCAGCCGCAGTCGGCAGAGCCGGACCTTGGCTGGGAGCAGTAACAGCAGGTTTCGTAAAAAGAGTGGGCACTGTAAAAAGAGTTGTTCGGGGGTCCCGGAGTATGGTATATTAGACGTGTAAATTATACGATGGGAGGCTGTACTCAATGAGCGCAAAAAATGCTCTCTACCAGATCAATACCAGAATGGATAAGGCGGATTACAGGAAGTTTTCTTATCTGACCATATTCAAAAAAAAGTACAAAACACTCTTTCTGATTCTGCTGCTGGCGGCTGTCGTGGCCGGATTCGCATCCATTATGGATACGGTCTTTGAAATTCTCGAATTTTTGCTCATATGGGTGTGCCTGATCGCAACGGCTTACGCGGCGATTTTCGCGAAAGTGGAATACAAGGCCTTTCAATGGGCGTCGCAGGTCCAGATCGGTATCGCAGGAGGAAAACAAACCATCTCCTTTTTTGAAACCTACCTTGTCGCGGAGCAGGAGAACATAGACAGGTATAACAAGATCAAATACGACGCGCTATATCAGGTTCTGGAGACGGAGGACTATTATTTCATCTATGCAAATGCCCGCAGCGCTTCGATCCTTCGGAAAAAGGATATCGAAGAGGAGGATCGGGACGACTTCCACCGCTTTCTGAAAGCAAAGCTGGGAGACCGATACCATATTCACGGCGATAAGTAGGACGGCAGCAAGAAGGACGGAGAATGAACAGCATAATAGAGAATGGAAACCAGATCCTGGACGGAATTCGCGCCTGGGCGGACGGTGTCGTTGCCGGTGTTGCGGCATACCTGTCCAATCCGATAGAATTCGTTGAATTCTATACTTTTGTGGTGCGATGGATCTTTCCGATATTGGCAGCGGCGATATTTTTCCGCTGCCTTTTGCCTCTTCTGAGAAGCGGAGGAGCGAACCGGATCTGGGGTTTTCTCGAGATCAAGGACGCCTACCGAATCCCTATCATGCATTGGGAAAATTCCATCGGAAGGAGCAAACTCTCCGATATCGTGATCAACCTTCCTTTTGTATCCCGCAGTCACGCCGTGCTTTCCTTCGGCGAAAAGTGCTGGACCATAACCGACCTCGCTTCCAAAGGGGGCGTGCGGGTCAACGGCGAAACAGTCGACGGGTCCGGGAGTGTGGAATTTGGGGATTCCATCGCCTTTGCGACGGCTGAATTTCAGTTCCTGCCCGCAGAGGAAGGCTATGAGAGTCTTCCTCGAAAAAGCAGGTGGGACTGGTTCTCAAAGCTGGGTCGAAACCTGGATTCCAACAAAACCTTTCTTCTTATACTGGCATTTCAGGTCCTGGGCGGAATTCAGCTCTACCTGACCATGGGCGAAGCTGCCACAGTGAGCGTAATCGAAACGTTCCTTATCTTTATCGCGGCGGAATGCGTCTATTACTTCGTTTTGTCAAGGTACGGCAGAAAATACAGGGAGCTGGAGCTGCTGATCTATTTCCTTTGCGGCCTGAACCTGTTTGTCGTTGCGTCGGCAAAGCCGGGCCATCTGACGAAGCAGCTGGCGGCGATCCTCCTCGGCATGATGGTGTACGCTGCTATTCAACTGATTATCAAGGATGTGGGAAGAGGGCGAAAGCTGAAATATCTTCTCGTCGGATGCAGCGTCGTGCTGATGGTGCTGAACCTCACCATCGGGGAGGCGCGTTTCGGCGCGCGAAATTGGATCAATCTCGGTTTCATCACCTTCCAGCCGATGGAATTCGTCAAGGTGGCCTTCGTTCTTGCTGGAACAGCTACCCTCGATAAGCTTCTCACTGCCCGCAACCTGACGGCGTTTATCGGATTTTCCGGCTCGTGCATCGGAGCCCTCATTCTGATGAGGGATCTGGGGACTTCCGTTATCTTTTTCGGCGCCTTTCTCGTGATCGCATTCATGAGGTCCGGGGATATCCGGACCATCGCTTTTATCTCCGCGGGAGCAGTCCTCGGGGCATTTGCCGTCGTGACCTTCCTCCCCTATATCGCGTCGAGATTTCAGGCCTGGGGTCATGTCTGGGAATTTGCGGATACCATCGGATATCAGCAGACGAGGACGCTGATCGCTTCAGCCAGCGGCGGACTTTTGGGCGTTGGCGGCGGGAATGGATATCTCGTAAAGGTTGCCGCATCGGATACGGATCTGGTGTTCGGTATCCTGTGCGAAGAATGGGGACTTGTGGTCGCGCTGGCCGCTGTTCTCATCATCGTATTTCTGTCCGTCTTTACCCTGTTCCTCATGAGAGGCTGCAAGTCGTCCTTCTATGCGATTTCCGCCTGCGGAGCCGTCTCGATCTTCATGATTCAGACGGCGCTGAACGTTTTCGGTTCGCTGGATATTCTTCCGCTGACGGGGGTTACGCTGCCCTTTGTTTCCAACGGCGGTTCCTCTATGGTGGTATGCTGGGCCTTGTTGTCTTTTATCAAGGCGGCGGATGAAAGGATCAGACCGGGCCGGGAAGAAGCAGAGTCGGCGGCGGAAGGATTGACGGAAGGAGAGGGCGTGTGATATGAAACTGCTGACAAGACGGGCTTTCGGCCTTTTGGTCCTGACCGTGCTGCTGGCCGCGGGACTCCTCATCTTTACCGTCAGGTATGCGGTCAACGCTTCGGACTGGGCCCAGCATCCGACGAACAAGCACCTCTACTCGGAAGGGAGGCTGAAAATCGCCGGGATTCTGTATGATCGGAATGGGACGGCCCTCCTTCAGACGGAGGATGGAGAGATAAAATATAACGAAAATAAAACGGTAAGAAGAGCGCTCCTGCATGTGACCGGCGACTCCTACGGGAATATCGTCACCAGCATTCCGGTGGCGTACGGAGACAGGCTGTCGGGCTGGGACCCGGTCAACGGAGCTTACCGTTTTCACGATAAGGTGAGCGGTTTCGGCAGCGATATGACGCTCACCCTGGACGCGGACCTCTGTACTGCCGCCTACAACGCCATGAACGGAAGAAAGGGCACAGTGGGCGTATATAATTATAAGACCGGAGAGATCCTCTGCATGGTCAGTCTGCCTTCCTTTGATCCGGAAAACCGCCCGAATGTGGAAGCAAGTCCTGAAAAGTATGAAGGAGTCTATCTCAACCGGCTTCTGTCGGCAGCCTATACTCCAGGATCGGTATTCAAGCTGGTAACGGCTGCCGCGGCAATCGACCGGATTCCAAACCTCGATACGCTCACTTACCACTGCGAGGGAAAGAAGCTGATCAACGGAACGGAGGTCACCTGCCCCAGCGCTCACGGAGACGTGACGTTGAAAGAGGCTCTGGCCCAGTCCTGCAATATCTATTTCGCGGAGATTTCTCTCGAACTCGGAGGAAAAACCCTTCAGAGGTATGCGGAGAATGCGGGCTTCAATTCCAGATTGACGGTGGACGGCATTCAGACGGCAGCCGGAAAGGTAGACGTGTCAGAAGCGGAGGGAGGAGACCTCGCCTGGGCCGGGATCGGGCAATACAGCGACACGGCGAACCCTCTGAGCTTTATGGCTTACGTAGGGGCCATCGCCAATGACGGAGTGCGGGTCACACCGAAACTCGTCAAGGGGAAGGGGCTTTCTTCCTTTCTGTTCGGGGCCAATCTTCGCCAGGAAAGGATCCTTTCGAGAGAGACCGCCGTCAAGCTGGGAGCTCTGATGCGCAATAACGTGATCGAGGGTTACGGTGAGAAAAACTTTAAAGGACTGGAACTCTGCGCCAAATCAGGAACAGCCGAAGTCGGCGGAGATAAAAAACCCCACTCATGGTTCGTGGGGTATCTGGACCGGGAGGATTGCCCCCTCGCGTTCATCGTAGTGGTGGAAAACGGAGGCTCCGGAAGCAAGGTGGCCGGTAATGTCGCGGCAAAGGTGCTGAAAGCCGCTGTGGAGCGCCAGACAGACGGAAAATAGGGAGGCCTGTGAGAGTTGAGAAGAAAGCTTAACAAGGAGGTCTAAGATGTACAAGGAGTTTATCGAGAAAAATTATTGTGAGCTGCTGAAACTGCTGAATTGCATCAAAGTAGGGATCTATATCACCGACGGAAGAGGCAATACTGTTTTTCTCAATGATGAATCCTGTAAAACCGGAGGACTGACCCGGGAAGATGTCCTCGGGAGAAACATGAAAGATCTGGTGGAGCTGGAGTTTGTGGAGCACTCGGTGTCCTTAAAAGCCATCAACAGCGGAAAGGAAGAGAGCATCATTCAAAACCTGGGAGATGGCGGAAAGGTTTATGTGACGGGAACTCCTTTATATGAAAACGACGGCATCGATCTGATCGTCTGCACAGAACGGGATATCACAGAAACGCTGAGTCTGCGGGAATTATTGAACGAGCATAAGGAAGAGACCGAAAAATATAAAAAGGAAATTGAATATTTAAAGATGCAGAACCTCGTAATGTGGGGTGAGCTGATTGCAGAGGACAAGGCTTCAAAGCAGACGGCGGAGAAGGCGATGAGAGCTGCAAAGCGTGACATTACGGTTCTTTTGATGGGGGAATCAGGCACAGGAAAAGAAGTATATGCCAATTTCATCTATCAGAACAGCCCTCGGGTCGGAAAGCCCTTTATCAAGGTGAACTGTGCCGCGATTCCGGAAAGCCTGCTGGAATCGGAAATGTTTGGATATGAAAAGGGGGCATTTACCGGGGCGGACCGAAACGGAAAAATGGGGCTGTTTGAAATGGCCAATCACGGCACGATCTTCCTTGATGAAATCGCGGAAATCCCGACCCGCCTGCAGTCGAAGCTTTTGCGGGTGCTCCAGGAAAAGGAAGTGATGCGGGTCGGAGGAGAAAAGACGATTCCCCTGGACATCAGGCTGATTGCCGCAACCAATCGGGATTTAAAAAAGGAGATTGAACAAGGGCGATTTCGGAAGGATCTGTACTACAGGCTCAATATTCTTCCCATCGAGCTTTTGCCTTTGCGGGAAAAGAAAGACGACATCAAACCGTTAAGCCTGGCCTTTGTTGAACGGTTCAATACAGAATACAAGCTGCGTAAAGTGATCCGGGACGATGCCATAGAGGCTCTGACCCAGTATGACTGGCCGGGAAATATCCGGGAACTTGAAAATATTATAGAGAGATTGATGATCAGCTTCGATGGAGATCGGATCACAAAATCTCAGGTGGAAGCTGCCATCGGGGTAAAGAAAGAGCCGAAGGCAGAGGCGGAGGATTTGAAAGGAAGAACCATGGAGGAATTGCTGGAGGACTACGAGAAAAGCATCCTGGAGCAGATGCTGAAAGTCCACCAGAGACCGAGCGCCGTGGCAAGGCACCTGAATATGAATAAATCCACGTTGTCAAGAAGAATGAAAAAATATGGGATGCTGTAATGGATCGTGTACATAACATGTGTGTTTTATTATTGAAACACACATGTTTCTTTTTTGAAACAAAAAAGCCGGAAAAAGATTGAAAACAGCCAACTTGTTTCAAAATTAAAACAAATCTCTTTTTTTATAATCAGAAAATAGGAGGTCAAAACTTGTAAAGTGCTTGAAACTGCTCATGTTTCAACCTTTTTTCATGTTGGCACGCATATTGCTATTTACAAACAGCATAGACAATAGACAACCGAAGGAGGTGCTGTTTTTGAAAGTATTAATTATCGGAGCCGGGGGACAGGGCGGAGCATGTGCATCTATCCTGGCAAGACAGAATTGCATCGACGAAATCCGTCTGGCCGATCTGAATGAGGGTATTGCGGCAGAGGTTGCCGCTCATATCGACAGCCCAAAGATCAAAACGAGGGCGGTCAATGCATTGGATCCCGATGATGTCGCGAGAGCGGCTGACGGCGTCGATGCAGTGGTCGATATGGTTATGCCGTGGATGGTTCCCTTTGTAATGAAAGGTGCGTTAAAGGCGAAAGCAAACTATATCAATACGGCCTTTGACGCCCCCTACTGGGATGAGTTTCTTGCGGGGAAGGGAATCGAGGAGCTGACCCTTTGCAAAGAGTTTAAGGAAGCTGGATTGACCGCCCTGTTCGGATGCGGATTTGCACCGGGATGGACCAACGTTCTGGCGAGAAGACTTGCCAATCGTTTAGACACGGTAGAAAGCATCAGGATGAGAATCGGTAAGG
>CAMJRV010000091.1 GCA_946408315.1 uncultured Bacillota bacterium
ATAGAAGAAGAAAATATCAGGATTTACTGCAATCAAAAGGAATCACAGGTGATTCTTCTTTTCATCAACAGCAACCAGATTATTCTAGAAAATCAAATACGATATAGCCTTTACCGGATCCGGGCGGCGATGCGCGCCGCCAGCGGTTTCGAATACCACTGCTGCGTTGGAAGGGTCTTCAAGGGTCTGGTGAAAATCGGGAATTCTTACCATGATGTGCAGGAGATGCTGGATTATTCTTTTGTCTATTCGGAAAATAAGGACCTGTATTATGAGGAATATGAAAATATTAAGAAAGCGCCCGGAAATGATATCGGCAGGAACATCATTCAATCTATGGGGACGCTTCGGACTTTTGATAAGGAAATCATCGGAAAAACGCTGGAAAGCATTTCACAGATGATACGCACGGCGGGAGTGGATTGCTTTACGGTAACGCAGATTGCGGTCGGAACAATTTATGGTGAGGTTATCAAAGTCCTTGGCGAGCTTGAATATTCCATCGACGATATTATGGGCGACTCTGTGGGTGCATATAAAAAAATCTTACGCTGTAATAATCTGGATGAGACGATGAAAGAGCTGTATGATTTCTTGTGCGCCATCTGCGATTATATCAACATGAATAAGAAAGACGGAATTTATAATCCGATCATTGAAAAGGCAAAGATGTACATTAAAAACAATTACTCAAATCCAGCCCTATCACTGGACGAAATTGCAGGAGCCCTGAACATCTCTCCCGGTTATTTAAGTATCCTGTTTAAACAAGTCAGCAAGAAATCGTTTATTAACTATTTGACAGCCATCAGAATGGAAAAAGCGAAAGAACTGCTGATTTATTCAAATCTTAAGACCTATGAGATCAGCTATAAAGTTGGTTATGACAACCCGACCTATTTCAGTACAACCTTTAAAAAGAATATCGGATCAAAGCCCAAGGACTACAGGGAAGCACATATGGACTCCGGCTCCGGAGGCCAGAACCTAGATATAAAAAGTTAACTTTTATATTAATAATCTTGATTTACCTTTGTGGGCCTGAAAGCTAAAATGGGAATACACAAACACAAATTCTATGAGAGGAACGTAGGAGGTAATGTATGAAAAAGAGGAAAGTTGTATCACTGTTGCTCGCTGCAGTAATGCTGATGACATTGTTTGTCGGCTGCGGGTCTGGTGATTCGTCCGATACCGGCAAGGGAGATGATGGGGCTTTGAAAATCGCATTCTCGCAAACCGGTAACCAGAATAACTGGAAGGTTACTCAAACGAACGATATGAAGGAAAAGATCGAAGCATCCGGCGCGAAATATCTTTATACCGACGCTCAGGACGATACTGCAAAGCAGATTTCCGACATAGAAGACCTGATATCACAGAAACCGGATTATCTTGTTATCTCTCCGAGAGAATATGAAGGTCTTACTCCAGCGCTGGACGCAGCCAGGGAAGCGGAAATCCCGGTCATTCTTGTTGACCGTGCGGCGGCAGGCGAACCTGGAGTTGATTACTTAACTCTTACGTGCGGCGACTTTGTATGGGAAGGTCAGCAGATCGCCAATCTGGTAATTGAAAAGTTCGGAGATAAGCCGGTTAATGTAGTAGAACTGACTGGTACTCCGGGAGGCTCGGTGACAATCGATAGAGCCAAAGGCTTCGCAGACGGCATCGCAGGCCACGACAATATTAAAGTCGTAGCCTCTCAGGTTGGAAACTTTAGCCGCGCCGAATCACAAAAAGCGATGGAAAACATCATTCAGGCACAGGGCGACAATGTCGACGTAGTTTACTGCCACAACGACGACAATGCCATCGGAGCGATCCAGGCGTTGAAGGCGGCGGGAAAGAAAGTCGGCGAAGACGTATTCGTTTATGGAATTGACGGACAGAAAGACGCGCTGCAGGCTATCATCGACGGCGAGCTGGAAGCGACCGTACTTTGTAGTGCAAGATTCGGAGATATCGTTCTTGACATCATTAAGAGACATCAGGCAGGAGAAGAAATCCCTGGATATATCAAGAACCCTGGAAAAGTTTACACGATCGAAAACGCGGAAGCCAGCTTAGCGGAAGCGTTCTAAAAAGCACGTACAACGAAGGAGAAGGGGAAATGAAACACCCCTTCTCTCTTAATAAATGGCACAGAATTTTTTGTATAATATGGAAATAAAAGAAAATGGGAAAGGTGAATCATATGGACCGTTCTACATTGCTGGAATTGAATAAAATCACGAAGGCGTTTCCGGGAGTTTTAGCACTTGATCAGGTCGGTTTAAAAGTCGGATACGGGGAAGTCCATGCATTGATGGGTGAGAACGGAGCAGGCAAATCCACGCTTATGAAGGTTCTGACCGGTATTTATAAAAAAGATTCAGGACAGATCATATTTGACGGAAAGGAAATGAACTTTAACAGCTCCATGGAGGCCCAGCTTTCAGGAATCAGCACGATTTACCAGGAAATAAATTTGATTCCTTATTTAAGCGTGGCGGAAAATATATTTTTGGGCAGAGAGCCGAAGAAGGTCGGAAGAATTGATTGGGACAGGATCAATCGCGAGGCGGAAGCCATCATAGATGGAATGGGGATTTCGTTGGACGTAAAAAAACCTCTGAACAGCTATAGTACTGCGATACAGCAGATGGTGGCTATCGCCAGGGCGATATCTGTAAGGGCCAAGCTTGTCGTAATGGATGAGCCTACCTCTTCCCTGGATGAGAAGGAAGTAGAAGTGCTGTTTAAGCAGATCAGAAAATTGAAGTCGCAGAATATTTCGGTGATTTTTATCAGCCACAGGCTGGATGAGATATTTGAAATTTGTGACCGGATTACAATCCTGAAGGACGGAAAGCTCGTTGGCGATTTCAATATAGCCGACATTACGAAAGTTGAACTGGTTTCCATGATGATTGGCAAAGATGCCACGGATATCATGGCACAAGCCCACGGTACATATGAGGCAAAGGAAGAAGCCACGATACTGAAGGCTGAGGAAATTCGGGATACCGTGAAGCTGCGGGGCGTTTCCCTTGAAATTAAAAAAGGGGAAATCCTCGGTCTGGCCGGCTTGCTGGGTTCGGGAAGAACTGAGTTTGCGAAGGTCGTGTTCGGCGATAATGTACATCACGAAGGCACGATTGATATCAACGGAAAGCCCGTTAAGCTGAAGCTGCCGAAGGACGCTATTGCCAGAGGCTTTGCATTTTGTTCGGAGGACAGAAAAGTGGAAGGAATCTTCCCGAATATGTCGATCAGAGAGAACATGACCATTGCGATCCTGCCTAAAATTTCGAGAATGGGAATTGTAGATAAAAAGAAACAGAAAGAAATCGTAGATACTTATATCAAAAGCCTGGCAATTAAGACACCCAGCCCCGAGCAGAAGATCAGAAACCTGTCCGGCGGGAACCAGCAGAAGGTTCTGCTGGCCAGGTGGCTCTGCATGGAGCCTGACCTTGTGATCCTTGACGAGCCTACCCGGGGGATCGATGTAGGGGCAAAGGCCGAAATCGAAGAGCTGATACAGAAAATGTCGAAGAAAAACATCGGCGTTTTAATGATCTCTTCCGAACTGGAGGAGTTGGTTAGAAATTGCCATAGAGTAGTCGTGATGCGAGACGGAAAAAACGTCGGAGAATTACAGGGAGAAGCCCTGTCGGAGAAAAATATTCTGACCGTCATTGCTCAGGGTGGAATGTCCGACTCTTTCACAGCGGCGGAAAGGAGCATGAACAATGAACAATGAACAAACGAGTGCAATCACGAAAAGCAATTTCAGTTCATCGTCTAACCTGAAAAAGTACGGGACGCTATATGCATTGATCGCAATTGTCGTTTTAAACTGCATCATAACGCCTAATTTTATGGCAATCAATACATTCTGGAATCTATCGATCCAGGTTCTGCCGACAATCCTCACCGCTATCGGGATGACCTTTGTCATCTCCTCCGGAGGAATTGACATCTCTGTCGGTTCGGTTATGGCTATCTCGGCGGTAATGAGCGGAATGGTCATCACAGAAATGATTCCGGCGCTGGGTACCAGCGTTCCCATGGCAGTGATATTCGCACTTTTTATCGCTGCAGTTCTCGGATTTCTGAATGGCACGATCATTACGGTCTTTAAAATACAGCCTATTATCGTAACTCTGATTTTGTACATAGCGGGCCGGGGAATCGCGCAGCTGATGAACAACGGAGGAACGATTGTATTTTCCAATAACGCTTTTACAAAGATCGGGCTGATGCGTATCGGCGGTGCGGTGCCGATTCAGCTGATCGTAATCGTAGTCTTCGTATTTGCCACATACTATATTTTTAAAAACACTAAGTTCGGCTATTACGTCCAGGCCATCGGTGAAAACGGAGAGGCCTCAAGATTCTCCGGGATTAATACGACCAAGGTATTGATTTGCGTCTACGTCATTTCGTCCGTATTGGCCGGACTGGCGGGCGTGTTTGAGGCGTCACGTGCAAGCTGTGCCGACCCCAATTCCATCGGAGCGATTGCGGAAATGGATGCGATCGCAGCTGTCGCTGTTGGAGGTACATCGATTAACGGCGGAAAAGCAATGGTCATAGGTACGATTTTAGGCGCGCTGATCATCCAGTTGATTACAATAACCGTGAATATGAACAATATTCCTTTCGCCTACTCCAGAATATTTAAAGCCGTTATCATCATCGTTGCAGTTTATGCGCAGCGGGAAAAGAGAAAGAGCTGAGGAGGTGAATGCAATGGAGAAAATAAAAAAGTATGGATTGGATTTCATTAAGCAGCAGGGTGTTGTGATCGCTTTCCTCGTATTGGTTTTAATTGCTTCCATTCGTTACAGCGAATTTATGACTTATGGAAATGTAACAAATGTTCTGCGGCAAAGCAGTATGATCGGGCTTATTTCCATCGGAATGACCTTTGTAATTCTGACAGGTGGGATCGACCTTTCTGTAGGGGCTATGGTTGCGTTCGCAGGCGTTCTGGTTGCAAAGATGAGCGGCTCCGGCCTTTTCGTTATGATCTTTTTCCCGATCTTGATCTGCACCGCGCTGGGCGCCGTTAACGGATTGATCGTAACAAAGATGAAGATCGCACCCTTTATCGCAACTCTTGGCATGATGATGGCTGTCCGCGGAGTGAATCTTGTCTTAACGGGCGGGGTGTCCGTCCGTGTCAGCGATGATGTAATCGGCTCTTATCAGGTGATCGCCAGAAAATTCTTCCTGGGAATCCCGATTCCGGTCTGGATCGTAATTATTGTACTGCTTACCGCCATGTATGTTTCAAAATACACGAAATACGGCAGGCATATCTATGCAGTGGGAGGAAATGAGGAAGCCTCCGTCATGATGGGCCTGAACGTGGACTGGGTAAAGATCAGGGCATATATGTTCAGCGGGCTGCTGGCCGGAATTGCAGGCGTTATTTTCGCATCACGCGTCGGCGCCGGTCAGCCGGTAGGCTGCGAGGGCTGGGAGATGACGGCGATTGCGGCGACTGCCATCGGCGGGACTCAATTGACCGGAGGTAAAGGGAAGGTTTCCGGAACAATCATAGGGGTTTTGATCATCGGTATCATCACAAACATATTAAATCTTCAAGGTAATGTCAACTCCTGGTGGCAGGGAATCATAACCGGATTGCTGCTGCTTGTGGTTGTTGTTATCCAATCTCAGACGATCAGAGAGAAGATCATGGACAGGAGAGTAAGGAGGAGTGTAGGATGAAGATCAGTTGTTTACCGGTTTCCATATTCGGACCGCTGTCAAACGGAGAAATGAGCATTCCCGAATGGGCTGAGCATGGGAAAAGGATGGGTTACGACGGCGTCGATATCAGCATCATGTTCATAAAAAACAGAACTCCGGTATATTTGAACCAATTAAAGAAAGAAATAGAAGCGGCAGGGATTCCAATCGTCATGATGACTACATATCCTGATTTCACTCACCCCGATCCGGTACAGAGAAAGAGGGAATTCGATTATTTAATTCATGACATCGCGCTATGCAGCGAGCTGGGCATCAAATACCTTCGAATCATCGCAGGTCAGGCGCACCCTGAAATGAGCATCGACGCCGGCGTCGAACTGGTAATCCGGAACTTCAGAGAGATCGTTCCTTATGCACAGAAATACGGCGTGGAGCTGGTTTATGAGGACCATGCAAAGCCCGGTGCGTGGGATTATGTGGATTTCAGCTTTCCCCCGAATATTTTCATGAAGATTTACGAGGGGATCAAAGATACGCCGATCCGTATTAATTTTGATACGGGAAATATTGTCGCCTACGGGCAGGATCCTTTGCCTATGCTGAAGGAGATTTACGATAAGATCGAAACGATCCATATCTCGGACATGAAAGAAGCGGGCAAATTTTCGCCGGTGGTGATCGGGACCGGAGTGGTACCGAATCGAGAGGCACTGGAATTTCTGAAGGGAAAAGGGTTCGATGGATGGATTTCCATAGAAGAGGCCAGCGGAAACGGGCTTGAGGGAATCCGGACGGCGATCGATTTTGTCAGAGACGCCTGGGAAAAAGCGTAAGGAGGCTTTATCATGAAAGCGTTAGTGTTAACGGATTATTTCAAATTTCAATATATGGATGTGGAAAAACCTAAAATCGGCAAGGATGATGTGCTGGTCAACGTCAAGGCGTGCGCTGTCTGCGGGAGCGACGTTCATGGATATGACGGACAGAGCGGAAGAAGAATTCCTCCCCTCATTATGGGGCACGAAGCTTCCGGCGTGATCGCGGAAGTAGGCGAGAACGTGACGAGATACAAGCCGGGTGACAAGGTAACCTTTGATTCCACGGTATATTGCGGAGAATGCTACTACTGCAAAAAAGGGATGATCAATCTGTGCGAGAACAGGATGGTTCTGGGAGTCTCCTGCGGCGATTACAGAAACGAGGGAGCAATGGCCGAGTATGTCTCCGTTCCGAGCAGAATTCTTTATAAAATCCCCGAGGGAGTTACCTTTAACCAGGCGGCTATGGTGGAGCCATTGTCCATTGCGGTACATGCAGTGAGAATTTCTCCGGTAAAAATGGGCGACAAGGCTGCCGTTCTGGGTGCCGGAACCATCGGACTGCTGCTCATCCAGTGTTTGAAGGCGGCAGGCTGCAGTGAAATCATCGTGGTTGACCTGGATGACGCAAAGCTGGAAACGGCCAGAAAGCTCGGTGCGACACATACTATCGGTAAGGAGGAAACCGACACGGTTTCCAAAATTCAGAAGCTGACCGGCGGCCTGGGGGCGGATATCGCATTTGAAGCCGTGGGTATCAATCCGACGTTCAATACGGCTGTCGCCGGCGTACGAAGAGGCGGAAGCATCGTCATGGTGGGAAATGTATCACCCAAGGTTGATTTTCCGCTCCAGAGCTGTGTAACGAGACAAATCAGCCTCTTCGCCTCATGTGCATCGGCAGGCGAATACGATATCTGCCTGGATATGATTTCTAAACGCAAACTGGATGTGGATAGCCTGATCAGCAAAACGGCACCTCTCAGCGAAGGTGGTCTCTGGTTCGATAAGCTGCACGCCCAGGAGCCGGGACTGATTAAGGTGGTCTTGAACCCATGAAGGACGGGGTGATTTTATGAACAATATGATAAACGAATATGTGATCGATGCGATAAAGGAATACAAGATTATCGCGATTATGAGGAAGATCCCGGCGGACCGCATCCTGGCGACCGCGGAGGCCCTCTATAAAGGAGGAATCCGGCTGATTGAAGTAACCTTTGACCAGGGAAAAAAAACGGGAGAGCAGGAGACGCTTGATGCAATCAAAGACCTGGAAGCCGTCTTCAAAGGAAGAATGCACATCGGGGCGGGAACAGTAATCACGGAAGATCAGGCTGAGAAGGCTGTGGAAGCCGGCGCGAAATATATTATTTCTCCCAATACGGATGAAGCCGTAATCAGGAGAACAAAAATGCTTGGAGCCGTTTCCATCCCCGGAGCGTTTACACCTTCGGAAATTGTCAGGGCTCATCAGGCCGGAGCGGACTTTGTAAAAATCTTTCCGGCAGGAGATCTGGGAGTCGGCTACTTAAAGGCGGTCAGGGCTCTGCTTTCCCATATCCCCATGCTGGCTGTGGGCGGCGTGGATGAAAACAATTTGCAGGATTATCTGGAATCAGGAATGTCCGGCGTCGGCGTCGGCTCAAATATCGTAAAAATGTCTCTGATCCAGAGCGGAGACTATGGA
>CAMJRV010000092.1 GCA_946408315.1 uncultured Bacillota bacterium
CCGCCGCTGCCTCCGGTAAGCGAGGTGCCTCCAAGGATGACTGCGGCGATCGCTAAAAGCGCGGCATCCTCCGCAATGACCGGAGAGCCGGTGCCCAGCCGGGCAGAGAGGAAAATCCCTGCAACGGAAGCCATGACCGAACAAAGAAAATATGTGATAAACAAGGTCTTTCGCATGTTAATACCGGCCAGATATCCGGCTTCCTTGTTGCTGCCGTAAATATAGATATTATGTCCGCTGCGTGTCTGGCGGATAAAATATTCCATGGCGACAATCAACAATGCGCAGATCACCACCGGAAAAAAGGACAGGCCCATATTAATGAAGTCCATATTCGCCACAGAAATAGGACGGGAATCCGTCAGTCCCAGCGCCAGACCACGCACAAACGCCATAGAACCCAGGGTGGCAATAAAAGGATTAATGCCTATGTAAGCGATCAACCCGCCGTTGATGCAGCCTACGATCATACCGACCGCCAGACCGGCCAGCACTGCCGGAAATATCCCTGCCGGCATCACCGTCATGACGACGATGCCTGTCATTGCCATCACCGAGCCCACCGAGAGATCGAAGCCGCCTGTAATGATCACCAGGGTCATGCCCACGGCGACGATTCCGTTGACGGGGATCTGCATCAGCAGATTCATCAGGTTTTTATCCGTTAAAAACTTGGGATGGGCAAAAACCGCAAAGATTACAATGAGGATCAGGAGGATGAGGGAACGGTATTGTTCCATGTTTCTCAGTCTGTCTTTCATTTGCTTTTCCTCCTTGACGCGATTTCGAGGGAAACCGCCGCGATAATAATGATACCGCGCACCATGAGCTGATAATGGTAGGAAATATTCAAAAGCGTCATTGCGTTGCCGATAATTACGAGAATCAGCGCGCCTGCGAACGTATTGGTCGCGTTGCCCTGACCGCCGAGCAGGCTGGTGCCGCCCAGTACCACTGCCGTAATGGCTTCAAATTCGTAGCCGATACCGGTGCCCGGGTCCATATTCTTCACCCACGACGCGAGGACGACCCCGCCCAGTCCGGCACAGAGCCCCACAAGCAGGAAGCTCAGGAAGATCACCTTCTCGACACAGATACCGGAAAGTCTGGCTGCTTCGGGGTTCTCCCCCGACATCTTCAGGTACTGGCCGAAGTTGGTGAAGCTCAAAAGAAACTGCCCCAAAACGACGATGGAAATCAGCAGAATAACCGATATGGGAATGGGGCCGAGGAACCCGTTTCCGATCTTTTCAAAGACCGGATAAGAGTCAAACACCCAGACGTGCTGCCCGCCCGTAAAAAGCAGCGTGCCTCCGAGCACCACAAACTGCATGCCTAAAGTGGCAATAAACGTGTTGAGCTTAAAATATCCCACCAGTATGCCGTTCACCGCTCCCACGGCCATGCCGGCGGCCAGGGGGATCAGGATGGCGGCCACTGCGCTTGAAAGACCCACCGGCTGAAGGCTGATGGCAATTACTGCGCTGAACGCGATCGTCGCGCCTACCGAAAGGTCGATATTGGCTCCAATGATTACAAATGTCATACCCACGGCCAGGATACCGACGATAGCCGTCTGCCGCAGGATATTTATGATGTTGGACGGGCTCAAAAACACATCCGACGCCATGCCCATCACGACGACGATCAGCAGCAGGATAAACCAGATGCCGAAGGAAGAAAAATGCTTGGTAACCTGTGTTTGGGGTAATGTGAGCCGGCTGTTCATACGATCACCTCCATCGTGTGGCCTACGGCGTAGGACATGATTTTCTCCTGTGAAAATTCGCTGTGCTGAAGTTCTCCCGTGATCCGCCCCTCGCACATGACAAGTATCCTGTCCGCAACAGCCAGAAGCTCATGCAGCTCGGAGGATATGACGATTACCGATACGCCTTTATCCGTAAGTTCAGAGAGCAGTTCATATATTTCCGTCTTCGCGCCTACGTCAATACCCCTGGTCGGTTCATCCAGAATCAATATCTTGGGATCTGTGGCGAGCCAGCGGGCAATGACCGCCTTTTGCTGGTTGCCCCCGCTTAATCTCTGTACCGTTTGATAGATCCCCGTCGTTCTGATCCGCAGCTTTTGGCGGTATTCCTCCGCCAACTTTTTTTCTCCCCGGATATCCCTGATGCCCCATTTATTCTTGAAAATACGTGAAATACTGATGTTAGGCCATAGCGCCATGCGCAGAAAGAGCGCCTGATCCTTCCTGTCCTCCGGCGCAAATCCCATCCTGTGCCGGATTGCCTTGCGGGGATGCGTGATATGAACCTGCTTGCCGTCCAAAAATATCTCACCCCGCTCAACTTTATCGATGCCAAAGATGGCCCGGGCCGTCTCACTACGCCCCGATCCCATCAATCCGGCGATCCCCAAAATTTCTCCACGATGCAGTGTAAACCCGATGTCCCGGATCGTATGATTGGAAAGGCCGCGAACCTCCAAAACAGGCTCGTTGCTGAATTCATGCCTGCGGTGATAGTCGATCACGTCTTTCCGCCCTACCATCATTTCGATGATCTTTTGTATCTCGATCTCTTCTCGATCAAGAGTGCCGATATACCGTCCGTCGCGAAGCACTGTCGCCCGGTCGGCAATCCGCGTGATTTCGTCCATCTTATGGGAAATATACACGATGCCGATCCCGCGCTCCTTCAATAGCTCCACCCTTTGCAGCAGCAAATCGGTCTCCGATTCCGTAAGTGCGGAGGTCGGTTCATCCAGAATCAGCAGCTTGGGATTTTGGGAGAGAACCTTGGCGATTTCCACAAGCTGTCTCTGGGCTACGGTGAGCGCCTTTACCTGCGTGTGGACGTCGAGCTGGATATGCAGTTCCTCTAAAAGCCGCGCCGCATCGCTGTTCAGTCGCTTCCAATCGATCTTGCCAAAGGCTCCTAACGGTTCCTTTCCGAGATAGATATTTTCGGCCACGCTCAAATGCGGGGCCAGCATCAATTCCTGATGTACGATCTCGATGCCGAGCGCCCGTGCGTCTGCGGGAGTGCGTATGTCGGCCTTTTGGCCGTCTAGCCACAGTTCTCCCTCGTCGGCGCGCACCGAACCGGTCAGTATGTTCATCAAAGTGGACTTGCCGGCGCCATTCTCTCCCACCAGAACGTGCACTTCGCCTCCGAACAGCGAAAAGTCTACGTCCGTGAGAACAGGAACGCCATTAAACCGCTTGGTTATCTGTTTCATAAAAAGCAGGTGATCTGATTGCATTGGGCCCCTCCTAGTACATCGAGCGGATGATACAGTAATCTGCAGTCTGATGGATCAGGCTTACGGCGCCGCCGAGAACGGTGGCTTTTGCCTTCAGCTGCGAGACGACGATCGGGATCTGGGCAGGCAGCTTGCCATCAACCTTTCTTTGGATTTCATCGATCATGAACTGGGCTGAGTTCATCACGCCGCCGCTCAGGATCACAACCTCCGGATCGATCACGGCACACGCCGCGATAATCGCCATGGAAAGCTTATCGACGAAATTGCTGATGATGGTAACCGCCCATTCTTCTTTGCGCTCGTACGCTTCAAATACACTTTTCGCCGTATATTCTTCGCTCTCGTCGCCTTCCGTCAGTTCCTTCTGCATCTCCTTCGCCTGCAGGGCGAGGCCGGTGCCGGCAATGGCATATTCCAGCGGACCGAAAAGCGGTTAGTTCTGATTCAGCTCTTCCTTTTCGAGGATCAGATATCCGAGTTCTCCCGCCGCTTCGTTGGCGCCCCGATAAATGCAGCCGTCCACAATTAATCCTGCGCCGAGACCCGTACCCATGGCAATCAGCGCGACATTGCTGCGGTTTCTTCCATGGCCGTACCACATTTCGCCCAGCGCCGCCATGTTCACATCGTTTTCCACGATGACAGGCATCTGAAAGCGTGTTTCCAGCATATTTTTCAAGGGCATGTTGACCCACTCAAGGCTGGGAGCAAAGACCACCTCGCCTTTTCTGTGAGAGGTCACACCCGGCACGCCGAGAGATATGCCGCGAATCGTCTTGTTGAGCGGCTTGGCAAACGCCAGCATCTCTTCGATCAGAGAGACGACCAGCTCATAGCTTTCGTCGCTTTTCGTATTATGTACCGGTACATATTTTTCGTAAAGCGTCTTGCCGCTCAGATCGATGACACAGGCATAAACCTTCGTGCCGCCAAGGTCCAGCCCCAGCGTGATATTTTCCTCGGTGTTGAACTCGATCAGCGGACGCTTGCGCCCGCCGCTGTCCTCATAGTCTCCGGAATACCTTACCAGCTTTTCGTTCTCCAGTTCTTCAATGATGCGGACAACGCTGGGAAGACTGAGGTTCAGATCCTTTGCAATGACTACCCGGGAGGATTTTCCATTGTCCCGGATGTGCTCCAAAATAGCTGTGCGGTTAATACTGCGCATGACGGCCGGCGTCACGGATAAATATTTCTTCATTTAATCACCATACCTAATTTACTTTTGTTAAGTAATTATATACTACCACTTATTTACTTTTTGTCAATAACTTATTTGCCCTATTATACCGGTATCTCAGGGCAGCAAAAAGGAACTGTCCCGGCGGCCTCACAGCCGCTCAGACAACAGTTCCTATAAATTTCAGCGATAAGATAAGACTCGGCAAAAAGTGCAAATGCCGGCCATCAGCCCGGCCAGGGAACGATATCGTTCTTCCGGACAAGGTATGCTCTTTCCGCAATCTGAGCCAGGGGAGCGTCGGACAGTGAATCGGAATAAAATTCTCCGATGGAGACGTCCTGCATCTCTTTCCGAAGCCTTTTCACCTTCTCCTCCCCCCAGCAGTTTTCTCCGGAATACGTTCCCGTATATTTATCTACTCTGGAAGCGATCAAATGTTTGACGTCCAGCTCCTGGCAGATCGGCCGCAGCAGAAATTCCGGAGAGGCGCTGATCACAATGTCGCTTTCCTGATGACCTTCCAGGTAGAACGCCGCGATCTTACTGCGGTTCTGTTCCCAAAATTCCGTCACCCTGCCGTCGACCGAATCCAGATATCGAAGAAACCGGTAGAACCTCTCCTTGAATTCCGTCTTGGAGCAGCGGCGAAAGAGATAAAGGAGCGACCAGATCAGCAGAACCGGCGCTTCCGCCAGGATTTTCGGCTGCTTTTTCAGACAGAACAGATAAAAGTCGACCGTCGAGTCCCGCTTATAAATCGTTTTATCGAAATCATATACGTTGTGTTTCATTCCGCCTCCTAAAACGGATACCAGTACACCGCCCCGACCACAACCTTGATGGCGATCGACAGTGCCAAAACCACAAAGGAGACGATTGCCAGGGAAATATCGAGTTTCGTGTACTTTTTCCTGTGATACCAGGTCCTCTTCTTGTTTTTTCCGAAGCCCCGCAGGTCCATGGCGTTGGAAACGACCTCGATCCTGTTGAAGGAGCTTAAAAGAAGGGGCACCATTACGGTCGCGTAGTTCTTCAGCCTTGTACCGATCCCCGCATCGCCTTTTTTGAAGGCCACGCCCCTCGCCTCCTGAGCATTGATGATGTTTTCCACCTCCGCTTTCACATCCGGGATATACCGCAGAGCGATGCTCACCGAATAGGCCACCCGGTAGGGAACGCCGATCCGGGAAAGGCTGCTGGCAAAATTGCTCGGATGGGTCGTGAAGAGAAACAGTATGGTGATGGGCATGATGGAAATATACTTCAGCGACAGGGTGATACAGTAAAAGATCGTCTCATAGGTGATGGCATAAAAACCGATCCCCACCGCCCTGGTATAAGTCCCTGTCAGTTTCGAACCGAATTCCGGCGTAATCAGCAGTAAAAACGCAGAGTTGAACAGGGTAAAGATAAAGATGAACAGCAGCAGCGGCCAGACGGCCTTGGCCGGCAGCTTGGAAATCCGAAGCAGCACAAGGCCCAGGGCGATCATGGCGAGAAATACTCTTGCGTCCAAAAAGGCAAAGGCAAAAAATGTCCACGCGATCAGCATGAGCAGCTTGATGCTGCCGTCCAGGCGGTGGAATACGGACTGCCGTTCGATATAAAGGGAACCGCTCTTGCTCATAGGACGCCTCCGGTGATTCTTCTCGTAAAATATGCGATAAAGGAACTGAGGTCCTCTACCCCGTACAGTCTGCCCATCCGTTCGATGGACGTATGCTTCAGGTTCGCCCTGCTGATGATAAGCGGATCGGCAAGGATCCTGTCGATCGAATCAAGTGCGATGACTCTGCCTCCTGAAAGCACCACACTGCTGTCCGCATATTCCAGCGCAAGATGCATGTCGTGGGTGATCAGAATGATCGCCACGCCGGTCTGTTTGATCTCGTCCAGATAGGTCATAAATTCCCGATAGCTCGTATAGTCCTGCCCTGCGGTCGGTTCATCGAGGATGATGACCTTCGGCCCCATGGAAAGGATCGACGCGATGGTGACTCTTTTCTTCTGCCCGTAGCTCAGGGAGGATACGGGCCAGTTTCTGTATTCATAAAGCCCGCAGATCTTCAGCGCTTCCTTGACCTTCCAGTCAACCTCTTCTTCTGCGGTTCCGAAGTTTCTCAAACCGAACGCGACCTCGTCGTAAATCATGTTTTTCGTAATCATATGATTCGGATTCTGCATTACGAAGCCGATTGCCAGGGCGCGCCGCTTGGCGGTCCACTTGTCAATGCAGACCTCCTCAAAATACATGGAGCCCTTCTGGTATTTTACAAGGCCGGAAATCGCCTTGAGCAGGGTGGATTTTCCTGCCCCGTTGTTTCCTACGATGGCAAGCATCTCGCCTTGCTTTACATCAAAGCCGACGTCCTTGATGGTATAGGGATCATCCTTGTAGTACCGGTAACACACACCCTCCAGCCTCAAAATCGTCTTATTGTCGGGGCGCTTGCCGGAAAACCGGTCGGCCAGATAGCTGGAGACCACCTGATCTTTAAATTTTATCGTATTTTCCAGTACAGAAATTCTGTCTTCCTCTTTGATCTCCACACCGCAGAGCTTCAGCATCTCCACATAGAGAGGCTGGCGCAGACCGCACCGGGGAAGGACGTCTTCCGCCAGCAGCCGGTCGGGGGAGCCGTCGAAGGCAACTCTGCCCTCCTCGATCACGATGACTCTGTCGAAGCTGTGTTCCAGCACGTCTTCGATTCGGTGCTCGATTACAACGATAGTCTTTCCCGTCCTGTCGTGGATATCGAGCATCGTCTCCATCGCCTTTTTCCCGCTGGCCGGGTCCAGATTGGCAAGGGGCTCGTCAAACAGGAGAATCGGCACGTTCATGGCCAGGATTCCCGCAATGGCTACCTTTTGCTTTTGTCCCCCCGAAAGATTTTGCGGAGGCTGACCCTTCTGTTCCAGCATATCGACCTGAGAAAGGGCATGGTCGACGATGGGGCCCATCTCTTCCGCGGGCACGCAGTCGTTCTCAAGGGCAAAGGCCACGTCCTCCCCCGCGCTCAGGCCGACAAACTGACAGTCCTGATCCTGAAGGATGCTTCCCACCTGTGTTCCCATGGCAAAGAGGGAACGGGTCTTCGGTTCCTCTCCGTTCACAAGGAGCCTTCCCTGGATTTCGCCTTTATAGGTAAAGGGAATTAGCCCATTGATACAATGGGCTAATGTCGATTTGCCGCTTCCGCTTTTTCCTGTAATCAGTACCTTTTCCCCCTCTTCGATCGACAGATTGATATTGTGAAGGGTCGGCTCGTCGAGGTTGTTATACCGAAACGTCACATTCTCAAAGACAATTGCTTTCATTTATATGTCCTTCTTGAGTCCCCTGTTTTTCGCCTTCGATCTTGCGATCAGGATAACGGCGGGAATCCCGATCACTGCGATGACGATCAGATTGGAAATGTTTGCAAGGGTGATCTGCACAAACAGCTTTTCCGTTGGCTCCCCATAAAGATATACGTCACCGAGATAGGCGAGGACGCTTCCCACGGCCATTCCGATCAGGGACCAGACATACATCATCGCGATATGAGCCTTGGTGCAGATTCCGCCCGCCGGATCAAACTTCCGGTCAAAGCGGACGAAGCCACCGAACAGACCCATCATGGCGGAGAGGAAAACCCAGCTCCACCATACGCTGCCATACATGAAGGCGTCGTTTAAAGCATGTCCGATAAATCCGATCAGAAAACCGGCCGCCGGTCCGAAAAACGCGCCAAAGATCGGCAGCAGCGCGATGGCAATCCGGAAGGAGGTGTTCGGTC
>CAMJRV010000093.1 GCA_946408315.1 uncultured Bacillota bacterium
CGACAGGACCTCTCGTCGGAGGAAATCTGTCGCTGCTGGTCGCAACCCTCGGTTCTCCTTATGAAGTCGATACGAAAAATAAAATTTTGTTTATCGAAGAAGTGGATGAAAAGAATTATAAGGTAGACCGGGGCCTTACGTCCCTTGCCCTGGCGGGGAAATTTTCCGACTGCAAAGGCATCCTTCTGGGAACCTGGGCCGACGTGGGCGACCCGGATGTTACGGAGGAGAAAAACCTGACCCTACATCAGATTTTTGAAGAAGTGGTCAAACCTTTTGGAAAGCCCACCATCAATAACTTCAGAGCCGGCCACATCTATCCTCAGATCACGATTCCCATGGGAGCGAAGGCCAGACTGAACGCCACGGACGGAACGGTGGAATTTCTCGAAGCGGCCACCCAATAAGTGACAGTCCGCCGCGGAACCGGCTGTATCTCTTTGAAAACCTCTTGATTATACCGTGCCGTATGGTATAATAGCATTAAAGAAAAAGAACCGTCATAGATTACATAGATTCCTATGAAGGGCTTTTATTTAATGTGATTAAAGTGCATTTAAATGAAAGGCCTTTTATTTTTTTATAAAAAATAAAAGCTTTCTAATTTATGGAGGTGCTGAGTTGTCAAGGCAAGTATACATCACGGAAAATGACAGGATCAGATTGAAGAAACTGATCAGCGATGCGTTGCTGGAAGGATTGCAGTCGGATAAGTCGTTCGGAGAGCTGAACAGGGAAATCGAAAAAGCGAAGATCGTCGATATCAAACAGCTTCCCGGCGATGTAATTACGATGAATTCAAAGATTCTCATCCAGCTGGGCGAAAACGAGGAAGAGGTTACACTGGTGTATCCTCAGGAAGCCGATTTGATCGAAAACAAGATTTCCGTACTGTCCCCGATCGGAACCGCGATCCTCGGATATCGGGAAGGCGATACGGTAGAGTGGACGGTCCCCTCGGGTGTGATGGAAGTTAAGGTCAAAAAAATTCTCTATCAACCGGAAGCCGCCGGTGATCTCGACTTATAAGATTTATAACTCGATTTATAAAAAGAATGTAGGCATAACAAAAGCCGCACCGGATATCTCCCCCCGGAAACCGCCGCCTTCCTGCGCGTTGCGCAAGTCGGTGATCGATTTTACGGTTTCTACGGAGAGATACCCGGTGCGGCTTGATTTATCGTCCTATAAATTATAAATCGCGCTAAATGTTCTTGTGTCTTTGTATCTTACTCGTCGTCGTCTTGATGAATTCATCCTTTCGGACTGCGATGTTTCTGACCCTCTTATAAATCGGAAGCTTTTCATTGATCTCCGCGATTACCTTTTTGATCAGAGACTGGACCTCTTCCTCTCCAAAGCTATCTCCGAACTCCTCGTAGATCGCTTCGTAATTCGGGCGAATCTGGGCGCTTACCTGAGTATCGTCGCTCTCCTCGTCGAATAAACCGTGGACGAGGCTTTCCTGGATATACTTGTTCCGGTTGATATAGTACTCCACTTCCTCGGGATAGATGTTCTTGCCCGTTTTGGTCACAATGACATTCTTTTTCCTCCCGGTAATGTAGAGCCAGCCCTCCTTATCCAGAAAACCGAGGTCTCCCGTATGGAACCATCCGTCCTTCAACACTTCCGCTGTCTTTTCAGGCATGTTGTAATACCCCAGCATGACGTTGGGGCCCCGATATATGATTTCACCGATTCCGCTTTCATCCTTGTCGATGATCCTGATTTCACCGCGGTCTACTGCGGGTCCGACAGAGCCTGCCTTTGCATAGGGATTGCAAAAATCGGGCGTTCCGGAAACCAGAGGGGAACATTCCGTCAGTCCGTAGCCCTGCAGCATGTGGAACCCCAGATCCTCAAACCCTCTCAGCACATTGGGATCGATCCCGGCCGCTCCGGTGATCATCAGCCTCAATTTCCCGCCGAACTTCTCGTGCACGCTCTTGAAAAGCTTTCTGCCGGCGTCGATGCCCATGGATTTTAACGTCCTGTTCAGCTTGATCGCTTTCCTCAGCGTACCGGCCTTTCCCGACTTCTCCGCCTGCTTCCAGATCTTCTCATAGACCGATTCAAAGATGAGCGGAACTCCGACCAGCACGGTCGCCTGCGCCTCCGCGAGGTTCTTGTTGATATATTTCAGGCCTTCAAAGAAAGCGATGGAAGCGCCCCGGTAAAGGACCAGCGACACCCCCAGGGTAGATTCAAACGTATGGTGGATCGGAAGGATGGACAGGGTCCTGTCCTCCGGCGTAATAGATGCAATTTTACAGGTATCCACGATGCAGGAAGCGATATTGTAATGACTCAGCATCACACCTTTCGCCGCTTCCGTCGTCCCTGAGGTAAACAGGATCGTCTTCATCTCATGGGGGTCGATTTTCGCATCGACAAAGTCCCGGTTCCCTTCCGCGACGAGCTTCTCTCCGGCGGCAACGAGATCTTCCCATAAAAGGGTCTCTCCCGGGACCGCTCCCCCTTCCGCCGAGGTTTTAAGCGGTTCCGAAAGATCGGTCCGGTCTCCGTAAACCTTTATCTTTATTTTAAATTCAATATCAAAGTCCTTGAAATATTCTTCAAATCTCTGGGTGTAAAATACCGCGCGGCAGCCCGCCTGCTTTAAAAGATTATAGATTTCATCCCGGGTAAGCTCCTTGTCCAGCGGCACTACGACGCCCGTGCCGTTTAGAACGGCAAAATAAGACGCAATCCACTCGTAGCAATTTTCGCCGATCACGGCAATTTTAGAATCCGCAAGACCCATTGAGATCAGTTTTGTTCCCAGCGCATCGACATCATTCTTTACCTGAGCATAGGTAATCCGAAAGTATTCGCCTCCCTTTTCCTTCTTGACCAAAAACGCCGGGCGCTCGGAATAAAGCCGGGCGCTGGAATCCAGCATCTCCTTCAAGGTATCCATCTCTCTTACTTTGTGATATTTTGCTTTCAGCTTGTTTTCCATTTCATGCTCCTCTGAAAAGAATCGTGTTACTACATAACAGGGTATGGATTATTATGTTAGATACTATGCAATATAATATCCTGCATTAATATAATAAATGAATTTCATCAGCAAGTAAACAACAATTAGAAGCATTTCTGAATTGTTCCGTCAATCGAATTAATTATTTCCACTCAACCTCCCGTTATGATATACTTATAGAAAAAAATAGGAGGTCGTTTCATTATGACTGCACATATCTACGCAGCGCAAAAGGGTGAAATCGCAGAATCAATCCTGCTTCCGGGAGATCCTCTCCGAGCGAAGTTCATTGCGGAAAATTTTCTGGACAGCCCCAAATGCTACAATGAAATCAGAGGTATGCTGGGATATACCGGCACTTACAAGGGAGTCCCCGTTTCCGTACAGGGTACGGGTATGGGAATGCCTTCCATGGGAATCTACAGCTGGGAACTGATCAAGGACTACGGCGTTCAAAATCTGATTCGAATCGGTTCCGCCGGCTCTTTCTCAGAGAAGGTTAAAATCAGGGACATCGTTTTCGGCGTCGCCGCATCCACCGATTCCAACTATGTCCACACCTTCGGAGTCAACGGGACCTACGCTCCCTGCGCAGACTTCGATCTGCTGATGAAGGCGAAAGCGTGTGCCGATAAGCTGGAACTTCCCGTCCATGCAGGAAATATCGTGTCCTGCGACGTCTTCTACGAACAGCAGGAAGGCTGGTGGCAGAAGTGGGCGCAGATGGGAGTGCTGGCCGTGGAGATGGAAGCAGCCGCCTTGTACATGAATGCGGCCTATCTGGGCGCGAAAGCCCTGTGCATCGTAACGATCAGCGATCATTTCATCACCTCGGAGCAGTCGACCTCCCAAGAGCGGGAAAAGACCTTTACCGATATGATGAAAATCGCCTTGGATACAGCAATTTCATAAATCAGCGATTCCATGAATAGCCCCGGAAGATGACGAAACGCAGGCATCTTTCAGGGCTTTTTTATCGAACGCCGTGTTGTGGTATTCCCAACGGAAGACCTGAAGCCTTATACCGAGCTTATGCGAAGCTTCAGCGCAGCATTCAAGCGAGGGAGGCTTCCGTGGGAATGACCACAGCACGGCACTTTTTTTACAGCGGAAAGATGACCTTATGTTCACTGTCATCAATGGCATAATTGTCTTCATGAAACAGACCGGCGCACGCAGCTACGACTTCGGCGTGATAGAGGGTGCCCGAATTCGTCTCGATCTCCTCGAGAGCTTTGGAAAGGCCCATCGCCGGGCGGTACGGCCTGTGGGACATCATCGCCTCTACTACGTCCGCAACCATCAAAATCTGGGCTTCGATGGAAATTTCGTCTCTTTCCAGCCCCTTGGGATAACCGCTTCCGTCACAGCGTTCATGATGCTGGTAGATCGTTTCCCCCACAACCTCCGGCAGATCCACGTTCCGCATCATTTCATATCCGTTTACCGGATGCGTCCTGATCATCTGAATCTCCAGATCGTTGAGCGTGCCCGGCTTGGAGAGAATTTCCGCGGGAATCGCAATCTTCCCGATATCGTGAATATATCCTGTCATCCGCAAAAGCGCCACCGTCTTTTCATCGAGCTTCATCTTCTCTCCGATGGCCGCGGAAAGGTTGCCCACCCTTCTTTGATGTCCGGCGGTATACGGATCGCGAATCTCGACGACGGAGGACAGCAGTGAAATGATCCCCTGCATCGCATCCTGAAGCGCATTCGTCCGCTTGACGATCATTTCTTCCAGGCTTTTTTGGTATTGCCTGTTTTCTTCCTCAAGCTTGGCCTTTTCATCGGTCAGCTGCTTCATCTTCTCCATATTTCGAATCGTCTTGAGAAAGATATCCTTATGGATCGGTTTCGTCAGATAGTCATTCGCCCCGCTTTGAACCGCTTTGACGGCGGTTTCCACGGTAGGCTCGCCGGTCATTATGACGATTTGTACCGTCGAAGAACTCTCCCGGATCTTTTCCAGGAGTTCAATGCCGGAGGTTCTGGGCATGATGATATCCGTCACAATGATATCGTATTCCGTCTGCGACAGCATCTGCAGCGCCGTCTGGGCGTCGGAAGCCGTATCGGCTTCATAGTCTTCTTTCTTTAAGAATTCCGACAAAGTGATTCTCATGCTCTTTTCATCATCAACAATTAAAACTCTGCTCATAGTCGATACCTCACAAGTTCCATCCGTTATCTACCGGTAAAGTCAATATGAATTTCGTATAACATCCTTCTGCCGAATCGATCTCGATCTTTCCATGATGATCCTTGACGATTCCAAAGCTGATGGATAACCCCAGGCCTGTGCCGACGTCCTTCGGCTTTGTGGAAAAAAACGGTTCAAAGATCTTTTCCGCCATATCCTTCGGTATGCCATTCCCGTGATCCTCCACCGTAATCCGAATCCAACGGCGGTCATCTTCCCTGAATTGAACACAGTTCAGATAGATGATCTTATCCTCATGATATTCCGGATATTTTTCGTTCAGCGCATCCCTGGCATTGGTGAGGAGGTTCATCAGCACCTGCTGTATCTGCTGGCTTCTGCACTTAATATCCGGAAGGTCTTCTTCCAGATCGAGGTCAAGGGTGATCTGATCCCGCTTTACGACGGTCTTGATCAGAGAAATCGTCTGATTGATGATATCGTAGATGTTCGCATAGCTGTGGGACTGTTTCTCCTGTCTGGAAAACTGAAGAAGGTTTTTCACGATCACAGCGATGCGCTCCGTCTCATGAATGATCTCTCCCGCATACTCCACCGTGGCGCTGTCCCTGTCCTTTTCGGCGTCGAGAATCAACTGGGCATAGTTCATGATGCCGTTGATCGGATTGTTGATCTCATGGGCCACACCCCCTGCCAGCGTCCCGATAGCCTCCATCTTCTGCTGCTGCCGAAGCTGAGCTTCGACCGCCTTTTTTTCGGCCTTCAGCTTCTTCCGGTCCGTGATGTCCCGCGCAAATACGAGAACACCGTCCACGCCCGCGTAATGGATGGGAACTGCCGTCACATCCACATCGACAGAGGTCCCGTCCAATCGCAAAAATATTTCTTCATTGGGCGGAATAGCCTTTTTCTCTTCCAGCAGCACAAGGAGCCACCTGCGAATCTGATCATGATAATAAGGATCGACCCGATCCAATACGGCGGCGCCAATCAATTCCTCTTCAGAAGCCGCACCGAAAAGTGTGATGGCAAATTGATTGACAAAGGCAAATTTATCATTGATCTGTATAAAAATCGCCTCGGGCGCACTTTCAATCAGCATTCTGAAACGCTCTTCGCTCTGCTGAAGGGCTTTCGTTGCCGCGACCCGTTCCGAGATATCGTGGATAATCGTATAGATCAATTGTTTTCCCTGGATCATGATAGGACCGGTATAGATTTCAACGTCATAATCTTTGCCATACGCAGTCCGGTGCTGATGAATGAAGTGATTCTGCACCATGTTGATGGATTTTTCCATATTGGTTTTTATGATCGATTCGTCCATCAAATTGATCTGCGTGATCTTCAGGGACTTCAGCTCCTCTACGGACCAGCCGTAAAACTTGGCGGCGGCGGGATTTGCGTCGACGATCGCCGCGCTTTCCGGATCGATCACCAGCATACAGGCGTGATTATTATTGAACAGGCTCGTATATTTGGCCTCCGCCTCCTCAATCTGAAGCAGCGACTCCTTCCTTTCCTTCTGATGAAGCAGGAGCACGCTCAGGATCACCGTTCCCGCCGGATAAATCATCATGACAGGAAGTCCGATCGCGCTCAGAACTTCATGGGATGCCGGTTCCGGAAGCAGGATCGTGCAGGCAAGCATAGAGAGGTGTACGATGATGCCGAACAGGTAAATGTTGAGCCACCTGTTCTTGACCCACCGGTTCAATAAATAGCGGCGCCACAGGATACCGATAAGGACCGACACGATAATGACTCCGGTTCCCATAAAGACCCCTGCGCCTCCGAGAAAAATCCGATACAGGATAAGGATGGCAGACGAGATTAGCGCTGTGGCCGGTCCGAAAGTCAGGGCGGTGACGCTGATGAGAATAGAACGGGTATCAAAAAAAATACCTTCTGCTAAATCGAAGGGAATCATCATGATGGCGAGGCCGATCAGACCGATCAGGACTCCGTTTATGTAAGGAATCACATTACGGCTGCGGAAATTGATAACATATGTCAGTTCATAAACGATAATCAGGGCCATCAACAGAGCAGCATTATTGACCAATCCTACGAAAAGTTGCAAATCCACTGGAATAACCTCCTGCCTATACTGGCGGCGAGCTGATAACAAGGTATTTATGAGAACAAGTATTGTCAACTACAGGATACTCTTCCCGCCTCCAAATTGCAACACTTTTCAACAACGCATCAAGAGTTTAACAGTTTCTCGATTTTTTTCGACAAATAACAGGAACCTGTTGACGATCAGTCCAGTCAAACCGTAATTTCGATTTCGTTGGATCAGCTCCTCCAGGGCCTTTCCTTTCCAAGCCATCCCTGAGCTTCCCAATACTGCACGTCCGCAGCGTTAAACTTAAACTTTTTATTCATAAATCTCATGGCATAAAACAGGGCTTTCACCTTGAACGAGGGGCGTATATTCCTGCCCGTCTCTTTAATCTTCCGCGAGAGTCTGTCGATGTCCTTTTGAAATTTCTGCCTCCTGTCATCGTCCACCGTCTCCCAGTCGCTTGCATAGACGTTGCGTCCGAAGGTATGGATACGGGCGATTCCCCAAAAGGTCATACTGTCCTTTAAATCCTTGAGGGCAGACTTCGTTCCTCCGCCTGCGGCTGTAGAGATGAGGAGCGCCTGCTTGCCGAACATCTCCTTTCTCGGCTGATGGGGCATCCACTGATATCCAAAATGGTCAAGAAACGCTTTTACCTGTCCCGGAACGTGATAGACATAGACAGGCGCGGTAAAGATGAGCAGCTCCGCCTCAAGCATGGCTTCCACCATCGGTTTCAGATAACCATAGTCGGGACATTTTCTATGATCGGTAAAGCAATTCCAGCATCCGATGCAGAAATTAGGCATGCTTTCCGGAAGGAAAAATTCCGTTACTGTATCTGTTCCGGCCAGCTGCTTGATAAACTGCTGCGCGATGTTGTACGTACTGGATTTCGACTTCCGGTGCGTCCCGTAAATC
>CAMJRV010000094.1 GCA_946408315.1 uncultured Bacillota bacterium
GTCCGGCAGGCTCTCGCAAACGACAGCGAGCTTCTTGGAGAGCGGTTTACTGTGCTGTCGCGGCTGCTCAAAGAACTTGGATATTAAATGATAAAACCTGCCGGGCGTCAAGCGTCAGGCAGACTGTTATACGACAAAAATCTATGAATCGAAAATTCATGATTTTTCAGCATAAATTCTGCCGTGCGCCGCTAAAGCGTCGGGCAGAATGTTAAGAGGGACGAAAAATGGGAATGAATAAAGACAGAAAGCGAGAAATCGCCAGCGAATATAAACAGCGAAAGACGACCGGCGGAGTTTACAAAATTACGAATACGGCCAACGGCAGGTATATGCTGAAGGCGGAAGTCGATCTCCAGTCCTTTCAGAATCGCTTTAACTTTTCTATGAGGATGGGAAGCTGCCTGCACCCGAAGATGCAGAGGGATTTCAACGAATATGGGGCGGAGGCTTTTTCTCTGGAATTTCTCGCGGAGACGGAAAAGAAAGAGGATGAGAGCGCCATGGGCTTCCGGGACCGCCTGAAAAGGCTGGAAGAGGACTGGGCGGAAAAGTTTGATCGGGAAAAAGCATATTAGCAGACCGCAGGAACATTTTTCCCGGTGCTGCCGTCTAATCCTCTGCAGAACGAGAAAGAGGAAAGGCAGGATGCAGAATATGAGGAAACGATCTATTTTAAGGAAAGCGGTCTTCGCCGCCGTGTTGGTTCTCGCCCTCGCAGGTCAGAGCTTTGCGGCCGTCGGCTCCTTTTCCGATATCGCCGGCATGCCGGCACAGGACAAGATTCTTGCCCTGAAGGAACAGGGAATCGTCAAAGGCACGGGAAACGGCCTATTTGCACCGAACGCGCCTATGACGGCGGCTCAGGGCATTCAGCTTCTGGTAAACGCCTTTGACCTGAACATCGATAACATCAGATTCATAAAGGCGCCGAAAGCGTCGGATTATTTTAAAAAAGCAGACGACAGCGCGTGGTATTCGGACGCGCTTATCGTCATATCATTCAGCGGTCTGGAGCTTTCACCCGATCTGGACCCCAACGGGAAATGGACGAGAGAGGAATTTACGCACTATTTGGTAACACTCATGGAGAAGCAGGGGAACCTGCCGAAGGTCAAGCTGCTCCCTGTGGACATCGCCGACGAAAGCAAGATGAATGTCGTCTACAGCGGTTCGATACGGCGGGCGCTCCTGTATCAGCTCGTGCAGACGGACGCTGACCGGAATTTCCGCCCCAAAGATCCCGTCACACGCAGCGAAGCTGCAGTGCAGGTTTACAATGCGCTGGAGTATCTGAAGACCTATCCGGCTCCGGCTTACTCTTCCTGACAATATTTTTCTACTAAGGAGTCCAGGAAGCATTTGCCTGTTCTCGAAATCCTGTTCAAATCATTAAGAACTACTACAATTTCTTTTTTTGAATCGAAATTCAATGCAATCATTTTATGATTGCATTGAAGTTTTTCTGCCAAAGATTGATTCACGGCAACAATGCCTAAACCTTTTTCAGCCATTGCAATAGACGACAGAAGATCCGGCGCTTCCAGACCTTTTCTTAGGGAAATCCCTTTTTTATTAGCCATTTCCTCTAAAAGACAGAATTCTTCATTTCCCTTCGACCATATGAAATTGAATTCCTCTATTTCTTCTAATGATTGCGCCTTGTTTCCGGCGCTGTTTTTCTCCCCCAATAAAGAAAGCTTCTCATCCATCAGTTTAACACCTAACAGTTCTGAAAGAACAGGTGAATAGGTAATTCCAAAATCAAGCGTTTCGTTTTTCACCATATCCTGAATTTCCTTGCTCGTGCCAGTAGTAATTTCATATTTTACATTCGGATACTTCCCCTTAAACTCCATCATTAACTCAGCGAACCAGGTATAAGATACCGAATAAATTAAACCAACCTTAATGATGCCCCGGTCAATGTTATTGATGGATACTGCCCTTTCATTCAAAACTTCATAATTATTGCAGAGTTCTTTTATAAAAGGCAGAAGCTCGATCCCTTCATTTGTTATTTTAATGACGGATTTATTCCGGAATAAAAGGGCCGTGCCGAGTTCCTCTTCCAAACTATTTAACATCTGGCTGATGGCAGACTGGGTATATCCCAGACTTTCACCGGCTTTCGTAAAGCTGCCCAGTTCTACTATTTTAAGAAAAGCCTTATACTTCATATAACTCATCGTATCAATCCTCTTATTAGAAATCCTTATTAGGTTCATTATAAAGATTTGTTTTACTTATTTTTATTTTGATAATATACTAACAATTAAGATAACGCAACCTTTTTGAGGGGGATTTATGAGAATGGATAATATGATTGTAGATGTCATGTGCAGAAGAGATGAGCTCTTTCAGAAAGCAATGGAAAATCAGTCATTTATGCAGGTATTTTACGGAGATCTGGAAGGTGATGAAGATGAGGTGATGCTGAAAAGGAAGCTTATTCTTTTGAACACGGCGATTGACGATTTCAATTCAGATATCTGCGGCTGCGGAAAAGGAATCCGAATCCAGGCGATGAAGAGCCTGATTAAGGAAATTCAAGGATATCTATAATTGTTTTAATGTTTGTCTCTACTTACCTTTTTACCTCCTGTCGGTATCTCTGTATCGGCGGGAGGTAATTTTATAAACTGTTTTTTCCGGAACAACTCCCCGAACTCGGCGCCGCCCAATATCAATTGCTCCGGCGGGAAGGGGCAGACGTCGCTTCCTTACGCTTTCAAACGATTTTTGGAGTGTCTGGAATTTCTTTTCCGTTCTGTTGAAACACAGTAAATTAGTGGTATAATAATCCCAATAAAGCTCTCCCGTTATATTTGAATGGCAGAGCTGTGTTTCGCTGGAAAGGGTTGAAGAAAGGGCGACAATGAGAGAAGATTTTTACCGATCTGCTATGAAAGAAGCTCCCATCGGCTATTCATGCCAGAGAATCCTCTGCGACGAAAAGGGAGAACCTTACGATTTCGAGTTTGTCGAGGTGAATTCAGCCTTTGCAGAATGTGTTTACATGGAGGAAGGGGAACTGATCGGCAGACGTTATTCCGATGTTTTTCCGCAGCTGTATGGGACAAAGCCCGAATGGCTGCGGCTGTTTGCTGAAATCGCCCTGTCGGGAGGACAGAAAGAACTCGAACTGTATTCTGAGGTTTTCATAAAATGGCTGCACATTAAAATTCTCTCTCCGGAGAAATACTATTTTGTCCTCTTTCTGCTGGATGTGTCCAAGGAAAGGGAAGAACTCGAGAGGCTGGAGCATCCTGAAATCTTTGACGAGAGGAATTCGACAGGCAAGGAGGAAGATCCGAAGCTCTGGGAGAGACGTCTTTCAGAGATCGCCGATGTGCTGAAGCTGGAGAAGGATTTCCAATTTCAGCGCATCATAGAAAATCTGCCGCTCTCGCTGGGGATCATCAGCCTTGACGGGATCATCCTGTATGCCAACGCAAAGTTTACAGAGCTCTTTGAGCTGAGTGAGAGCGATCTCGGCAGAAAGATGACGAACGATCTTTGGTTCGAGCCGGAAAAGCATAACGTGTGGATTGAAACGCTGGATCAGCAGAGTGTCGTCAACGATTTTGAGATGCATTTGAGGACGGCCTCGGGAAAAGAGTTCTGGGCAATCGGCAGCGGTATGCTGATCCAGTATCAGGAGCGTTCCTGCGTTCTTGCCACCTATATCAACATTACGGAGCGGAAGCGGATGGAGTCCGCGCTGAAGGTCAGCGAGGAAAAGTACCGGCTGCTGACCGAATTTACTTCGGATGTGATCTGGGTACTCGATTTAAAGAAGCAAAAGTTTACGTATATCAGCCCTTCCATCTATTATCTGACGGGGCAGACAGCGGAGGAAACCCTCGGCATGAACTTTCAGGATTCCCTGACGCCGGAATCGGCGATCATCATGCAGGAGGCCATCGAGCTGAACCTCAAGGAATTTTTGAAGAACCCGGACGATCAAAAATCCTACATGCTTGAAATCAGGCAGAAACATAAAAACGGCGATGTGATCTGGGTGGAGGTTTCTATCAAGTATCGCTTCAACGATACGGGGGACATTGAGATCGTCTGCGTAAGCCGCAATATCGAGGAGCGGAAGAAAGCGGAGCGGGAAGTTCTGTATCTCAGCTATCACGATCAGCTCACGGGATTATATAACAGGAGATTTTATGAAGAAGAGCTGGAGCGTATCAATTTCCAGAGAAACCTTCCTCTGACGCTGGTCATCGCGGATGTCAACGGCCTGAAGCTTACCAACGACGCCTTCGGTCATTTCGCCGGAGACGATCTGCTGAAAAAAATCGCTGCGGTGATCAACCGGGAATTGAGGGCCGAGGACCTGGCGGCAAGGATCGGAGGCGACGAATTTGCGCTCTTGCTTCCGAAGACGGATTCCGCAGGAGCAGAGGTGTTGATCAACCGAATTAAAAAAGGATTCCGTACGGCCAGAACTGAAAATTCGGTCCTGTCGGTTTCCTTCGGCTGGGCCACGAAAGAGACGGTGGAGGATGATTTTTCCACGCTGTTCATTCAGGCGGAAGACAATATGTATCATGCAAAGCTCATTGAAAGCATGAACATGAAGAATGAGACGATACAGCTCGTAATGAAAAGGCTGTATCAGAAGAATGAACTGGAGCAGCGTCATTCGGAACGGGTGGGCAAGCTCTGCTTTGAGATCGGAAATGCCATGGATTTGAGCAAGGACGATCTCTGGGAGCTGGAACTGCTCGGACGGATGCATGATATCGGAAAGATCGGAATCCCGGATGAAATTCTCAATAAAATGAAGCGTCTCAACGAGGCGAAATGGCTGGAAATCAGGAGGCATCCCGAGATCGGCTATCAGATCTTGAAGACTGCCGACGAGTATCTATACATTGCCGAGGCCGTCCTGTCTCACCACGAACGGGCTGACGGCAAGGGCTACCCGAGAAATCTGAAACTGGAGGAAATCCCGCTGAACGCGAGGATTCTGGCAATTGCGGAGGCTTACGACGTCATGCGGTTCGGAGGCATTTACAAGAGCTCGTTTGAAGAGGACCGTGTGGTGGAAGAGCTGGTCGCCGACGCGGGGACTCAGTTTGACGGGGAGATTGTCAGGGTCTTTGTTGAAAAAGTGCTGAGGAAAAGCGGTACGGCCAGAATTGCCGAGGCCTGAAAATAAGCTGGTAATGCGGACCGGATAGAAAGGAACGTATGGAAAATATCGTATTGATCGGAATGCCGGGCTGCGGTAAGAGCACCGTCGGCGTCGTGCTGGCAAAGGTGATGGGGTATCATTTTATCGATGCCGATCTGTTGATTCAGGAGAGAGAAGAGCGCTTGCTGAGCGAAATTATAGAAGAGGAAGGTCCCGATGGCTTCAACCGGATCGAGAACGAAGTCAATGCTTCTATTGACGCCCGCCGGACGATAATCGCCACCGGAGGAAGCGTGATTTACGGAAATGAGGCAATGAAGCATTTGCGGGAGATCGGGACGGTCCTCTACCTGCGGCTTTCCCTGGAAGAGCTGCAAGTCAGGCTTGGAGATCTGGTGGAGCGGGGCATATCCATGAAGGAAGGCCAGACGCTGAAAGATTTATACGGGGAGCGAACTCCTCTTTATGAAAAATATGCCCATCTCATCCTTGACGCAGAGGGTCTTACCATCCGGGAAACGGTTATGGCGATCCGGGAAGCGTATCAAGAGAGACAGGGCCAATGAAAAGACCGCGCGTATAAACAACGCCGTATGGGGGAAACCCTGTACGGCGTTGTGTCATTTTCCGAACAGATCGCTGTGAGAACCTGTACGAGATAACGTCAAAACAAGCACCTGAGCTTCGATCTTATAGATCAGCAGCCAGTCGGACAAGATATGGCATTCCCGGTGGCCCGCCCAATTTCCGGTTAGAGCGTGGTCTTTATTCTTCTCGGGAAGCATACCTCCCATTGCCAGTAGGGTGATAACTTCTTCCAGCAACTCAATTTTCAGACCGCGTCTCATCGCCTGCCTGTAGTCCTTTTTAAATTGAGTGGTGGGTTTTACAGTATATTTTGTCATGCTTTCAAGTCTGCGAAAAGCTGGTCCAAATCAGTATAACCCTTTACATTCGGATCTTTCGCAATCCTTTCTGCTTCCTGCATGGCTGCGACTGTTTCGGCATTCGGTTGATTGAGTGAAATCTCAAAAGGAATTCCGCCTTCCCGGATAGACTGGCGTACAAAGATATTAAAGGCCGTGGAAAGATTCATCCCCAATTCGGAAAATAGTTTGTCTGCCTGCGCTTTTAGATCTGCATCCATACGGATACTGATATTTGTGGTCGAGCCAGCCATATGATCATCTCCCTTCGTATTTAATACACTCATAGTATATGCTGTTTGCACGAATAATACAACACATTGCACGAAAAAATCTGAAAGTTATAAGCTTTTATCAGGAAAACGGTTACGAAAACCAACAGTGGCAGTTCTTTCTTACAAAAGATAGTTGACAAACAATATTATACAACGTATAGTATTGATATAAAAATTATATTGCGGTACTTTAGTATTGGCTCATAAGGAGGTAGAGGCATGGGATTTCAGGTGGGATCGACATTGCTGGATGCATGCGTATTGGCGGTGCTGTCGCGGGAGGATGCATACGGGTATGTTCTGACCCAGACCATGAGAGCTGTAACGGATATTTCGGAATCAACCCTGTATCCCGTTCTCAGAAGGCTGCAGAAGGATGGGTATCTGACAACCTACGACCAGCCTTACCAGGGAAGGAACAGGAGATATTACGCCATCACCGATGCGGGAAGAAAGAAATTTGAGGGGTACAAAGAGGATTGGATCCGATATAAGACGCAGGTCGACAAACTGTTGTGTGGAGGGGATGACGATGGACAGGTCTGAATTTTTTAGAAAACTGGAGCAGGGGCTTTCAAGGGTCTCCGGAGAAGAAAGGGCAGCGGCTCTGGATTACTATAATGAGTATTTTGACGATGCGGGTGCGGAGAATGAGCAGAAGGTGATTGAAGAGCTCGGGCCGCCCTTGCAGATTGCAGCCCGGATCAAGGCGGATCTGGCGGTGAAGCGTCTGGGAGAGGATGCAAAGCCATCGATGAAAAAGGGGATTTCTGCGGTATGGCTTGTGATCCTGGCAATCTTTGCAGCGCCTATCGCCCTACCTCTTGCGGTAGCCGCGGCCGCTCTGGCGATCGGCTTGCTCGCTGCGCTGATCGGCATTGTGATTGCGCTTATCGTAGGCGTGGCGGCCTTTTTCATCGGAGGTATTGTGGTAATTGGAGCGGGAGTCGCAGTGGCGGCGGCCAGCTTTTCGACGGCGATCTTTTCCGTCGGCATAGGGCTGCTCGTTCTGGGGCTTTCGATCATGGCAGGCATTCTGATCGTCATGGCGGCGAGAGGGATTTTCGGCAGTATTGCCAAGGGGATGAACCGGCAATTGAAAAGAAAATCAGAAGGGGATGATATCAATGAATAGATCGGTAAAGGGAATTGCCATGATCGCCGGAGCAATGGTGGCGGCAGGCATCTTGTTCACGGGCATCGGGTTTCTGTTAGGCGGAAACCAGCCCATTTATCTGGATAGCAAGGGAATCCATGTGGGAGGCCGTGAAGGAGGGAACACCGGAGGCGACCGTCTGGTAAGCTTTTCTCACGATGTAGGGAGCTTTTCCAATATCAGCGTAGATCTCGATTATTACGATGTGGACCTTGTTCCCGGCGACCGGTTTGCCGTCAAGGGAGCATATCTCAGCAGAGAAGGGGAACCGGTCATCAAGGTGGAAAACGATACGCTGAAAATTGAGGACGTCAGACATGCCGGGGTCAATGTCAGCATCGATCTGCCGGGCCTGATCACCTACAAAAATCAGCCGAACATCACGATTTACTATCCGGAAACGACGAAGCTGAAACATGTAGAGATCGACTGTGAGGCCTCGGATCTGGCCTTTGAAAATCTGACAGCGGAACAGGCGGAATTTGATCTGGAGTTTGGGCGATTGGATCTGTCCGGGATTACCGCAAACCGTATCACGGTTGAGATGGGCAGCGGAGAATGCAGCCTGAAGGGAATCAAAGCGGCGGAGAA
>CAMJRV010000095.1 GCA_946408315.1 uncultured Bacillota bacterium
GCGCTGCACCGCCTGGAAGAAACCTTCCGCGGTGCAGCGCAGGAAAAAGCATTTCCTCGATTTCGATTACAGCGGCGATATGCATGGCGGTCGGAAACGTATCGTTGGAGCTCTGTGCCTTGTTCACATGGTCGTTGGGGTGGATGATCTTCTTCCCAAGGATCTCATTTCCGCGGTTGGCGATGACCTCGTTTACGTTCATATTGGATTGGGTCCCGCTCCCCGTCTGCCATACGGCCAGCGGAAACTGATCGTCCCATCTCCCGTCAAGAATCTCGTCGCAGGCCGACCCGATCGCGTCCGCAACGACCGGTTCCAGCTGGCCCAGCTCCTGGTTGACGATTGCCGCGGCCTTCTTCAGCACGGCAAAGGCCCGTATGATCTCCAGCGGCATTTTCTCCGTGCCGATCTTAAAGTTTTCCAGACTCCGCTGGGTCTGGGCCCCCCAAAGCTTATCCGCCTCCACCTTGATCTCTCCCATGGAGTCATGCTCAATCCGGTAGCTCTTCTGTTCTTCTCCGCTCATGTTAATATCCTTTCTTACCTGTTCAACCAGGCTTCTCCCGCCGCCTTTGCCACCGCGTTGGCGACACCGGGGTGGAATACGCTAGGTATTATGTAACCCTCGTTCAATTCGCCCTCCGGGATCATCCCTGCGATGGCGTAAGCGGCAGCCACCTTCATCGCCTCCGTGATCCGCCCGGCTCTCACGCCCAGCGCTCCTTTGAAGATGCCGGGAAATGCCAGCACGTTGTTGATCTGATTCGGAAAGTCGGAACGTCCCGTTCCGATAATCCTGGCCCCGGCCTCCTTCGCAAGCTCCGGCATGATTTCCGGCTCTGGGTTTGCCATGGCGAAGATGATCGGATCAGCCGCCATCGTCTTTACCATTTCCCCAGTCAGCATCTTCGGTCCAGAAACGCCGATAAACAGGTCACGGCCCCGGACGGCGTCGGCCAGCGATCCGGTCATTCCTTCCCGGTTTGTCAGCTCTGCCAGCTCCCGCTTGCTTGCAGTCAATCCCTCAGCCGATCTCGACACGATTCCTTTCGTATCACAGATGACGATATCCTCTACGCCCAGCGCCATGAGCATCTTTACGATCGCAGCACCCGCCGCGCCTGCGCCGTTGATGACGACGCGGATGTCCTGAAACCGCTTGCCCGCAAGCTTTAACGCGTTGATCGCCGCGGCGGAAACGACGACTGCCGTCCCGTGCTGATCGTCGTGGAAAACCGGGATATCCAGAAGCTCCTGAAGCCGCCTTTCGATTTCAAAGCAGCGGGGCGCCGAGATGTCTTCCAGATTGATTCCCCCGAGGGTCGGCGCGATATTCTTTACGATTTGAATGATCTCTTCCGTATCCTGAGTTTCCAGACAGATGGGAATCGCGTCGATATCGGCGAAATGCTTGAATAGAACGGCTTTTCCCTCCATGACGGGAATGGCCGCCTTAGCTCCGATATTGCCGAGACCCAGGACCGCCGAACCGTCGCTGACGACGGCAACGGTATTGCCCTTTGCCGTATATTGATAGACCCGCTCAGGATCCTTATGAATTTCCCGGCACGGTTCCGCCACGCCGGGGGTATAGGCGGTGCTCAGATCGTCCTTGTTTGCAAGCGGTACCTTGCTGACGACGGCCACTTTTCCCCGGTGCTCTTCGTGAAGCTTTAACGACTCCTTATAGTAATCCATATTTCCCTCCATGTAGTTAGGTATTCAAATAGAAACCGCACCGGAAAATCGGTGCGGCACTTTTCTTATTTCTTCCAGGAGCTCTTCAGATCGACGATCTGGTTGAAGATCTTTTCTTTCTCATCGGTGAGAAGCTCGTCTGCGATATAATATCCGTGCCGGAAGAACTGATACCGTTCTCCTGCCTTTGCTTCCAGCAGAGCAGGCTCAGCAAACGCCTCAAAGGCTCTCATGGACTCAGGGTTCAAGATATTCTCTCCCTTTTCATCCTCGATCATCAGGTAGCTGTAGGCTCTGATCCCGACCTTTACCGCAGTCTTTGCATCGACCCAGTGAATCGTGCCCTTGACCTTTCTCCCGTCAAATCCGCTTCCGCTTCTGGTTTCGGGGTCATAGGTACATCTCAGTTCCACCACATTGCCGGCCTCATCCTTGACCACTTCCTGACAGGTAATGAAGTAGGCTCCCTTGAAGCGAACCTCGTTCCCCGGGAAAAGGCGGAAATATTTCTTTTCGGGAATCTCCATGAAGTCATCCCGCTCCACGTAAAGCTCTCTTGAGAAGCTAACCTTCCGGATTCCTTTGCTTTCGTCTTCCTTGCTGTTTTCGATATCCACAAGCTCGGTCTGGTCCTCGGGATAATTGGTGATGACAACCTTCAGCGGATTCATGACAACCATCCGCGTTTCCACCTTATCCTTCAGGTCTTCCCGGATGCAATGCTCCAGCAGAGAGATATCCACCGTGCTGTTTGCTTTGGAAACTCCGATCCTTTCGCAGAAGTCCCGGATAGCCTCCGGTGTATAACCTCTTCTGCGCAGCCCGGCTATGGTAGGCATTCTGGGATCGTCCCAGCCTTCCACATTGCCGTTGTCCACCATCGCTTTCAGATATCGCTTGCTCATGACGGTGTTCGTCAGGTTCAGCCTGGCAAACTCGATCTGCTGGGGCGGCTCATTCCATTCCAGCTCCCGGAGCACCCAGTCGTAAAGCGGTCTGTGGTCCTCAAATTCCAAAGTGCAGATGGAATGGGTGATTCCTTCGATCGCGTCCTCGATGGGGTGGGCATAGTCGTACATCGGATAGATGCACCATTTATCCCCCGTGTTGTGATGCTCCGCGTGGGCGATCCGGTAGATGACTGGATCCCTCATGTTGATATTGGGGGACGACATATCGATCTTTGCGCGCAGCACCTTTTCTCCGTCCTGATATGCTCCCTTTTTCATATTTTCAAACAGTTCAAGATTTTCTTCCACAGACCGGTTCCGGTAAGGACTTTCCTTTCCCGGCTCCGTCAGCGTTCCCCGGTGCTGCTTGATCTCTTCCGCAGACAGGTCGCAGACATACGCCTTACCCTTTTTGATCAGGGTCACCGCGCATTCGTACATTTTATCAAAATAGTCGGAAGCAAACAGCAGATTCTCCCACTGGAAGCCAAGCCATCTTACGTCCGCCTCGATGGATTCCACATATTCCGTATCTTCCTTTACCGGATTGGTATCGTCGAACCGCAGGTTGCATTTCCCGTTGTACTTCTGCGCCGTCGTGAAATTCAGACAGATGGATTTTGCGTGTCCGATATGGAGATATCCGTTCGGTTCCGGAGGAAATCTCGTGTAAACTCTGTTTCCATAGGTCTGGTTTTCCAGATCCTTGTCTATTATATTATGAATAAAATTTGATGCAGTTTGTTCGTTGGCGCCTTCCTTCTTGTCGATTTCGGCCATTCGTTTTTCCTCCTTGAAAATGTTACCCCTCTGATCAGGGCATGCCAAAATCGTCGTCCGGCGATTCAGCACGAAATAATTATACCATTGAATACTATTATGTGCAAAAATTTATTTATTCCCTTGATATTTTATCAAGAAATTGCTAAAATAAAGTGAAATAAAGGGTGGTGATTAAATTGGACACAATTGATTCCAAAATTTTAGAAGTTTTACAGGAAAATTCGAGAGTTTCCATCTCTGACCTGAGCAAACAGGTAAACCTGTCCTTATCGGCTGTGAGCGAAAGGTTAAAGAAACTGGAAGCTTCCAGTATTATAGAGAAGTATACCGTTATTCTGGATTCCAAAGCGCTCGGGCAGGAGCTGTCCGTGCTGATGAATCTCAGTCTGGAAAACCCGAGGGACACCGGAGAGTTCTTTGAAATGATCGGCAAGGAAAGCGAGATCCTGGAATGTCATTACGTGACGGGGGAATACGATTACATCCTGAGAATCACGACGAAAAACACGGCGACCCTGGAGGCGCTGATGAATCGGATCAAGGCAATCCCGGGCATCAAGCGGACCCAAACCAACGTTGTGCTTTCAAGCCTGAAACACCTTTACAGCGTATCGCCGAAGGTGATGGAGAAATAGAGAAAGATATAAAGAGAGATAATAAACTGACGGGACGGTCCTTGTGATCGTCCTTTTTTGTCGTCACCCGCTTTCGGAACTATGGTTTCAGAGAAATCATATACTGGCATAGAATGATCTTTCATTCGACAAATCCAGCAAAGAAAGGATATCATGATATGCCGAATGACTATGATGGTCATGAAATTGGCCCGTCTATATCTAAAAATAGTTACAACAAATACGAAAGAGATAACAATTACGGCAACGATAACTACGACAACTATGACAGGGATGTCGATTCAGAATATTATGTTTCGAAAGAGGACTGCGGTCACTGCCCGAACTCGGGCTGCCGTCCTCAGCCCCCATGTCCTCAGCCCCCTCCTCCATGTCCTCATCCTCCGTGTCCCCCATGCCCTCCAGGCCCTGTAGGGCCAAGAGGACCTAAGGGCGATCCAGGCTGCCCTGGTCCCAAAGGGGACGTCGGCTATCCCGGTCCTCCGGGTCCCGCCGGACCGTTAGGTCCTGAAGGGCCGAGGGGCCCGAGAGGTCCTCAGGGAGAAAAAGGCGACAAGGGAGATCAAGGCTGTCCGGGTCCTGTCGGACCACGGGGAGCGATCGGACCCATCGGACCTCAGGGGCCGATGGGAGTACGAGGCGATGCCGGACCGCAAGGCGATCCTGGCTGTCAGGGACCAATCGGCCCGAGAGGAAATCCGGGGCCTGCTGGACCGGCTGGAATTCCGGGGCCTGTAGGACCAAGAGGAAATACCGGACCGGCTGGACCGACTGGGCCGTCAGGACCGGAAGGACCTGCCGGACCTCAGGGTATTGCCGGACCTTCTGGACCAATGGGACCGGAAGGCGCTGCCGGGCCGACCGGACCGCAGGGACCTGTAGGGCCAAGAGGCTGTCCTGGGCCGGAAGGACCTCAGGGCGAACCTGGGCCTACCGACCGACCGGACCGACTGGAGCGACCGGGCCTACCGGCGACACAGGACCGACCGGCGCAACAGGGCCGACTGGTGATCCAGGGCCTACCGGACCGACCGGACCTACCGGCGCTACTGGGGCTACGGGACCGACAGGAGCTACTGGGCCGACCGGTGACACTGGGCCTATCGGGCTGACAGGAGCTACCGGCTCCACTGGTGACACCGGGCCGACTGGCGCAACCGGGCCTACCGGAGACACAGGACCGACTGGAGCCACTGGGCCAACCGGTGACACTGGGCCTATCGGGCTGACAGGAGCTACCGGCCCCACTGGCGACACCGGACCCACCGGAGTTACAGGGCCCACCGGACTGACAGGAGCTACTGGCCCAACCGGTGACACCGGACCGACCGGTGCTACTGGGCCCACCGGCGATACTGGACCTACTGGTGCTACCGGGCCCACTGGTGACACTGGGCCCACCGGAACAGTCGTTTTAGCTTTTGGATCTTTAAGGGGAAGTACCGTAGAGATCCCTGGCGCGACATTCGCGCCCGTACCGTTTAATATCGTTGGACCTTTATCATCTACGATCACAGTTAGTATGTCGGGTAATGAATTAGTGGTAGGAGAAAGCGGAATTTATCAAATCACAATATCCATCAACGCTGAAGCCACTACTGATCCAGATCCGAATCAACCATATCTAAACGCGATTATTACCGTTAACGGCGCACCGATTTTCGGAGATACTACTACCTTCTTCAAGATAGCGAATAGAGACAGTTCAACATTTGTCGTTCAAGCCGCCCTAACAGCAGGAGACGAAGTTGGAGTAAGTATCATTACAAGTTTTGGAGCTACTCTAGGTTATATGAATCGCTCTTTAACTGTTGTTCAACTAAGTGATTGACAAATGCAAGCACCGGGCTTATATGACAGCTTGCGTGAAATAAATAAGAAGCATCCGCCTACGGTTTCATAAGCGGATGCTTCTTTTTAAAAGTCATTTTATCGCCAGAGGTGATCCGGCATAGTGTGCGCGATTACTGTGCGCCTACTGCATTCTGGTCTTCCAGGATGTTGGGATTTCCTGCATTTGTACCTGCATTGAACTGATCCCAAAGCAGATCGATGGAGATGACTGCTCCATTCTTCTGGCTTGCTTTATCGTCATTTTCTTTCATAGCCGCAGTGGAACCGGTTGTGTAGACGCCGTCTGCATCGGGATCCATTCCGATTGCTAAGAAGATGTCAAGCCGATTGTCGCTTCCCGGCTGAGCATAGAGAAGATTGTTCTCAAGCATCTCTCTGACCGCTCCGGCTTCCATTCCCTCAAGGGCCGACAGGCGAAGGAAATCAACGCCGCCGATGGTAAAGAAGTTATCGCCGTTTGCAAACTCTTTGCAGAGTCTGAATGTGTTTGCATCGGGTTCGCCCGGATTATAGGCTTCTCTGTTGACCAGAACCGCGATCCCCAGCATATCCTTGTGAAGTGTTTTCCCTTCCATCGCTTCTGTGCTGAACTTCATATCGCTGAGTTTCGCCGCCAGGGTGCCGAGATTGAGGATATCGCTGCGGAATGCCTGCGCATATCCCGGATACACATTGTCAACGGTGATCAGGATCTGATCGCTGCCGTCGGTATTCGCTCCATACGTAACCGAAGAGCCGCCCTTAAAATCTTTGCCGATCGGTGCTTTGTCTACAAGCGCTGCATTAAAATCGATATTGTTGTACTTGCCGGCTTCCGCCTTATAGGCATCAATGCTTCCAGGTTTTGCAATGATGTTATAATTGCTGGCGCCTCTCATGAAGTATTCGTCAGGAATAAAGCCGTCGGTTCCCGTTCTCGTTACGCCGTCCACAATGCTCCAGCCATTGGTCTTCGTCTCATTGTCATACTGCGCATAGAGGCCCAGGTCGACAAAAGTTACGTCAAATTCTCCTGTGGTCGCTTTGGTTGTTACATTTAACGTGTCCGTCCAGTAGGCGTAACCCGTTCCGGTAAGAATTAAGGCCAGAGCCACTATACCGCCAATAATCGATTTTCTGCTTGTTCTTTTCATTTTGTAAACCTCCTTATTATTTGGTAGCTTTAAGCTATTTTGTTCCTCCAGTATATCTTGGAAACAAGCAGAAGAAATCCTTCTCCGGGACCCTTTTCCAGTCCCCTTTCGCCCCATTTTAACCCCTACCGGCAGCCATCCCGAATACTACTTTCCTCCTTTTCATCTACCACCAAAGTAGTAGCGGCGGGTTCCTTCAGGCACAGAACATACCCTTTTTCCCCGTCAGGCACATAGAGCAGCCCCCATTGGGGGAGTCCGCTTTCATTCAGGCCGTAGCAGACAGGCCGGTGAAGCTCTTCCGAGATCATGACGAGATTGTCCATGTCGGATACCGCCTCCCCGTTTTCCTCCCATTTTTTATCAACCTGCTTCAATTGAACCATGCGGCTTCCGTATTTTCTGATCAATTCTTTCCATTGCATGAGATACGCCTCATCCTCATCGGGCTTCCTCGTAAAGAACCGCGCCCATATGACCAGGGCCAAAGCCAGCGCCGTCCAAATCGCAATCAATAAGATGCGGACAGGGCCGGCGGTGACCGCAACCTCTTTTTCAGAGGTGAGCTGACCTGTTTTGGTAAAGGCTTCGGGCTTTGCAATCTCATAAAAGCCGTCCTGCTTCGGAATCGGGATCTGCAGGGGAAGAGAAAACCTCTCTTCCGCCTTTCCATAGGCCGTGTCCGACGTAAAATCTCCCTCAAACAACACGTAAAATCTTCTGGCGCAGGTTGCTCCGAGAATGGTCTCCGCTTCCTCCGCCACCTGTTTATACGGTTCCAGCTTCACCGATACTACTTCGCTGACAGACGCTCCTCCCGGTCCATTCCCGCGGGCCTTCCCCCCTTTAATGGGAAACTTGCGTTCATAGATAACCTTTCTGTCATCCTTTATCTCCTGATAACCCTCTACGATTCCCGTGATTTTATACGTTCCCAAGACGGCATCGGAAGAGGACCCTGCAAAATCCGCCGTGAATTTTACTTCTATGTAGTCCGTCAGCCGTGTGGAATACAAGCCGCCTTCCTCCAGCCA
>CAMJRV010000096.1 GCA_946408315.1 uncultured Bacillota bacterium
ATATAAAATATGGCGGAAACTAGGTTCCACCACCAAGCTTTCCCATTTTTTGAAATGAAAAACCCGCGCAGGCGGGCTTTTCTTTCATGTAAATGTATTAGTTAATCTTCTCTTCTACGTACTTTACGATATCTCCGACGTTCTGGAACTTCTCGGCTTCTTCGTCAGGAACTTCAATTTCAAATTCATCTTCGATCGCCATGATGATTTCCACCGCGTCCAGAGAATCCGCCTCCAGGTCTTTCATAAGGCTGGTTTCAAGCGTAACGGCCGACTCATCCACACCCAACTGCTCAACTATAATTTCTCTTATTTTTTCAAATGTCATGTTTTACCTCCATGTTTTTCAAGCAATTTAAGCTATTCTAGCTTTCTGTTCTACCAATGCTCAAACCTATTATAAGTTACTGTATTGGATACTGCAATAACTTTTTGGATTTTTTTTATGTCTGGTCATGAAGCGCAATCCAAGCCTCGTAGGTTTCCGAGAGTTCTTCCTGCAAACGGTTCAAATCACTCTGACAGGAGGCGCTCTTCACGTGGTCCGTATAGATCTCTTCCCGGCACATTTCCCGCTGTACCTGCTCGATCTTTGCTTCCGTTTCCGCGATGGAATCCTCCAGGCGCTTCCGTTCCCTCTCGATCCGCTTCTGCTGTGTCTGCTCTTCCTTGGCCCGGCGGCGCTCTTCCAGAGGAGACAGTCCGGCTTTGTCAAAATCCATTCCGGCTTCCTCGCCCACTGTACCTCTTTTCTCCCCGGCTGCACCATCGCCTGCGGTCTTCTGCCCCAGGGATTCCAGATAGCTCTTTCCGGAACCCAGGGACTGCTTCTTTTCCATGTAATAGTCGTAGCCGCCGAGATAGTTCGTAATGCCGTCTTCTCCCAGCTCGACGATACGGGTCGGCACCTTGTTCAAAAAATATCTGTCGTGGGAAACGACGATCATGGTGCCGGGATACTCTTTCAGAGCTTCCTCAAAGATTTCCTTCGAGGCGATATCCAAATGGTTTGTAGGCTCGTCCATGATCAGCAGGTTCGCACCCGAGAGCATGAGCTTGAGCAGGGCAAGCCGCGCTTTCTCTCCGCCGCTCAGGGAAGAAACAAGCTGGAAGACCATGTCGTTCTTAAACAGAAACCGCCCCAGCAGGCTTCTCACCTCCGTGTCGCTATATAAGCGATAGGCGGAATGGACCTCCTCCAGAACCGTGTTTCCCTCTCCGAGCAGGTTCTGCTCCTGATCGTAATACCCAAAGGAAATGTTGTGGCCGAGCCGAATATATCCCTGGTCCGGCTCTTCTCTCTCCATGATAATTTTCAAAAGCGTCGTCTTTCCGATCCCGTTGGGCCCGACAAGACAGATTCGCTCTCCTCTTTTGAGATCCAGCTCGGCATTGCGGAACAGCTGCCGCCTGTGGCTGCCTGTCCCGAAGCTTTTGGAAAGCTCCCGGATGAGCAGAACATCGTTTCCGCTTTGATAATTCTGTTTAAAGCGGAGCTTCATCTTGCCCTGCGCCGAGGTGGGCTTTTCCAGCCGGTCGATGTGCTCCAGCCGCTTCTCTCTGGACTGGGCCCTCTTTGCCAGCTTTTCCGTGCCGTGCTGCCGGAAACGCCTTATCATCTCTTCCTGTCTCTGAATCTCTTTTTGCTGGAGATCATATTTCCGGAGCTCATCCTCCTCCCTCAGCCGCTTTTTCTCTGCATAGGTGGAATAATCTCCGTCATATGTAATGAGCCTGTGGTTCTCGATCTCGAAGATTCTGTTCACCGTCTGGTCCAGAAAATACCGGTCGTGGGAGATGACGACGATGGTTCCCGCATAGGCTTTGAGATATTGTTCCAGCCATTTCAGCGTACCGATATCCAGATGATTGGTGGGTTCGTCCAGCAACAGCAGATCCGGTTTTTTCAGCAGCAGCGACGCCAGCGCCAGCCGGGTCCTCTCTCCTCCGCTTAATAAGGAAATTTTCTTGTGAAAAAACTCCTCAGGGAAAGCCATGCTGTTTAGAATCCCATGAATCTCGCTCTTAAATCCATAGCCGTTTTTTTCCTTGAATGCTTCCTGCATGTCGTCGTACCGGTGCAGCAGGTTGGTAACATCGTTGCCCTTTTGGGATTCTTCGGAAATCTCATGGGACAGTGCCTCCATCTCGTGCTCCAGTTCGATGACTTCGCTGAAAATGGACAGCATCTCCTCGTATACGGTCTTCTCCGACTCGAAGTTGTCGCTTTGCCGGAGATAGCCGATATTGGTGTTTGCGGACACAAAAAAATCGCCTGAATCACAGGCAAGCCTGCCGGAAAGAATGTTGAGAAGCGTCGTTTTCCCGGCCCCGTTGACGCCGACGATACCGATCCGATCTCCCTTGTTGATATGGAAGGAAGCGTTGGTCAGGATCGGCTCGACCCCATATGTCTTTGTGATATTATTTGCCGATAGTATAATCATAATTTCATCGCTTATAATTCTTATATTCGTGTGCCTGGCGGGAGCGTTCCCGTAAGAAACCGTCCGAGCTCGAAAATTTACATCAAATTAGAATCCGAAAATTTGAAGAGCGAGCGGTTTCCGAGGGAATGCCCCGACAGGCACAAGGATTAACTGTTATATCGCTAAATTTGGATACGCATCCAAATAATAATCATCCTCCATGCCCGCCTGATATTTGTAGTAGGCCGCGCAGCCGATCATCGCCGCATTGTCCGTACAGAGAATCGGTGAGGGATAATACAGCTCAAAGCCCTTCCGGTCGCAAGCCTCCTTCAGCATCTTCCGAAGAAGACTGTTGGCGGCCACTCCTCCGGCCAGAACGATCTTGTCCTTTTTCATCCGCTCTGCAGCCATGACTGCCTTGGCGACGATAACCTCCATGACTGCCAGCTGGAAGCTCGCAGCCGTATCGTTGACGCTGACTTCTTCCCCCTTTAGCCGCTGGGTATTCAGATAGTTCAGCACTCCGGTCTTAATGCCGCTGAAGCTGAAGTCGAGACTGTCCTTTTCCAAAAAGACGCGTTTGAATTCCACCGCGTGAGCGTTCCCCTTTTTCGCTGCTTCATCGATCAGTGGACCGCCAGGATATCCCAGGCCGAGGACCCGCGCGACCTTATCGAAGGCCTCTCCTGCTGCGTCGTCTCTCGTACGGCCCAGCACCTCATAATGGTTGTAGTCCGTCACGTCTATGATATTCGTATGACCTCCCGACACCACAAGGGCGAGAAACGGAGGCTTCAGATCCTTATGCTCGATATAGTTGGCACAGATATGGCCCTGAATGTGATGCACACCCACAAGGGGCTTCTTCAGGGCGAAAGCCATGGACTTCGCCGTCGCCAGCCCGATGAGCAGAGCGCCCACAAGACCCGGACCGTAAGTAACGCCGATGAGATCGACGTCCTTTAACGTAATTCCAGCTTCTGAAAGCGCGCTGTCGATTACCGTATTGATATTGTCCAGATGGTGGCGCGATGCGATTTCCGGCACCACACCGCCGAACACCTGATGAACTTTGATCTGGGAAGCGATCACGTTGGAAAGGACGTCTCTGCCCTCCCTGAGTACCGCCGCCGAAGTTTCATCGCAGCTGGACTCGATTCCCAGCGTAATAAAGTTTTTGTCTTTCATTATTTCTCCGCTATTCCATATTGGTAAACCGGTTCTGCATGTCCAAAATGCACCGGTCGTCTGCCGTTAAGTGCCTGCAGTTTTCACAGGACTGATAGTCAATCATATTGAAGGAGGTAACATCATTTCTTCTCGAAAATCTGCTGCACTGGGTCGATGCCGAAAGCATCTCATCATTCAGATCATGATCGTTTTCATAATAATTGTTTCTGATTTTCATTTGTATTTCCCCTCTCAAGATTACTGGTTTTTACACTTAGTATCTCTGCGAAAGAGAATTTTATGAAAAAATTTGTTGCGATGCGCAGCGGTGATTTCCGAGATGATACGGCATTACTGTTGGGTTCGCCACATAATTATAGCATCTTCGCCGTTATCCTCATAGTAGTTTTTCCTGAGTCCCGCCGATTCAAAGCCAAATTTCGAATAGAGTGAAATGGCCGGGGTATTGGAGACCCTTACCTCAAGGGTATGGCTCAGGATTCCGTTTTTTATGGTATGGTCCAGCAAGACAGAAATAAGCGCCTCGCCGACCCCTCTCCTCCTGAAGTCGGGATGGACCGCGACATTTGTAATGTGCCCTTCATCCACAATGCACCAGAGCCCGGCGTAGCCTGCCATCCTTCCGTCGATTTCCGCAACGATATAGAAAGCCATGCGGTTTTCCCGGATTTCCTGTGCAAAGGATTCCTCGCTCCATGGCGCTGAAAAGCAGAGAATATCCATCTCTGCCATCGGTTTGATATCTCTCTCTTCCGCTTGCCTGACGATCAGGTCCATCTTTTACTATCTCCCTTTCCCCTTTTTACCGATCGGTTTTGCCCTGTCCGACCCTTGACTCTACTTCGTCTGCTCCTCCAGCTTTCTTTCCGCTTCCGCCTTCCTCATGTAGACGGGCTTGAGATCATACAGACTCTTCCCGCCTCCATCCCGATAAATTACCAGGGCGAGCCTGGCGACAGAGGAAGCTTTTTGCAGCATGATGTCGTCTTCCGCAAAGGAAACTCGTATATTGTCGTTTAACGATGAGTCTTGCCATTTCAGGATTTGCTCGCGGTAGGGCAGGATTCCATCGCCAAAAAAGGTGATCTCCTCCCCCTTCTCCGGTGTCGTCAATTCCTTCGCTTCTTTCGGCCGCATAATCTGCGATTCCAGCTTTTCCAGCAGCTCTTCCAGATCATAGGCCCCTCCGGGGACTACCTCTTCGGATTGCCCGGTATCAGACCACCGGTAAGCGCCTCCGTAAACCTGATTCCTTCTCGCGTCAAAGATCGGGCAGATAATTCCCCGGTACTCCGGCACATGATAGAGAAAGGACTGTAGCGTCGGAACGCCGATGGTCGGAAGAGAAAGGGCCTGGGCAAGGGCTCTGGCCGTCGATACGCCGATGCGGATGCCGGTAAACGACCCAGGTCCCTCCGATACTGCAATATAATCCAAATCGTCTATTACCATTCCACGTTTCTGCAGCAAATTATCCACCATTGGCATCAAATTCTGCAAATGATTCATTTTTTCGTCGGAAGTCTCCATAAAAACTTCTTCTTTTTCGTTGATGACCGCAACGGACGCTTCGGCGCCCGTGGTTTCAATCGCCAGTATATTCATTGTTTCTATCCTCTGTGATTTCGTAAATCCGCTCTTCTTCGTTTTCGCCGTATCCGATCCGGATCACAATGCTGTTCTCAGGGATCAGCTCCATGATCAGGTCTGCCCATTCGACGACGCAGACGCCCTGGCCGAAGAAATACTCCTCATAGCCAAGCTCGTACATTTCCTCCGGATCGCTGATCCGATAGACGTCAAAATGATACAGGGGAATCCGGCCTTCCTCATACTCCTGTACGATCGTGAAGGTGGGGCTTGTGATCACTCCGGTAATTCCGAGTCCCTCGGCGATCGACTTGGTCAAAGTAGTTTTCCCCGTGCCAAGATCGCCGATCAGAGCCACTACGTCCCCCGGCTTTAACCTTCCGGCCAGCTCCAAACCAAAGGCGCGCGTATCTTCTTCATTCTTTATTATGATTTTTCTGATCTTGCTCACGATTCCGCCTCTTCCTCATGAAACCGCAGCGCAAAACGCCGCGGTTTGAAATTCACGCAACCTATTTTATCACAAAAGGCAAGGCTCTTGCAAATCAGAAAACCTGTCGACGGCGGCTTCATCTCGCGGTCATGGTTTCGACACTCTTTCCGCCTCGTCTCGCCATATTCAGGCTGTCAAACAATAACGCCGAGCCGTGGTATTCTCTGAGGGAGACCTAAACCCTTGTACCGAGCTTATGCGAAGCATACAAGCGAGGGAGACTCCCAGAGGAATACCACGGCTCGGCGAACTGTGAACCGTAACTATAAAAGAACACTCTTATCTGTGAAGGAACTTTGAAATCCTTTTATAGAGCACGAACGTAACAATCGAATTAATCCCCGCCTTGACAAAATTGAACCCCAGGATAAACGGCATCAGCGACTTGACCACATCCACCGACACGGTCATGAACACCGGCGTCACCACGAGATTGGCGCCAAACATGACGACAACCATCGTCAGGGTACCGCAGAGCAGAGCGATCATGGCCGACTTCCTCGATTTTCCCCTTTTGTAGATAAGCCCTGCCACCAGGACAAAAGAGCCCGTCGCGAGAATATGCATAATGATTCCGTAAGGTCCGCTCTGGGCGCTTACCGTCAGCCCCTGGATCACAGAGACCACGACCGTCAGCCCGAAACCTGCAAGCGGCCCGAAGGCAAAGGTCCCCATAAAGATGGCGATATCTGCCGGATCGTACTCAAGGAAAGGCACCGGCGGGAAGATCGGAAAGTGCACAAAGTAAACCAGTACAATAGAGATGGCAGCAAGCATGGCCATCTTGGCAAGCTTCGTAACCCTCTGCTGCGAACCGTTATTTGCTGCTATGGATTTTTTTTCTGTGTTTTCATTCATTTTCAAATTCCTCCTTATGAACAGGCAGCGCCTGCAAGCGAAAAAAAATAGTTGGAATCTGTCAGGTTATCAACGGCTGCGCAACCGCGAATCGCGGTTTGCTGCACAAAAAAAGCCTTGAAATTACTCTCAAGGCTTTGCCCACATACGGAAAATATCCTATCTGTGTTTCTTTCATCCGGACTATACCGTCGGTATCGGAATCTAACCGATTCTGCCTGATTGGCTCGCGGACTTGTAGCTTATTGCTCTTTACCGCCGGTGAGGAGTCGCACCTCGCCCTGAAACAGATTTACTGTTATATTATATTCCCCCGAAACTGCTCTGTCAAACCTGATTTTTTTTATTCTGATACTTTTCCATTCGAAAGGGCCTGATGTTCAGCTTATAATAAAGATAAAGGTCCCCGAAAACAATCCCCAGAGCAATCACGAGAAAGACGCCGACGTAGAGATACGGATGGCCTGTCACCATCCCTGTCAGGTGGCGAGCAAAGACAAAGATGATGGCAAGCGCAAAAACACCCATTAAAATCCTCAGGCAAAATCCGACATAGGCGATTTTTTTATTCCGCTTCTTCTCTTTTTCCGGATTCTTCTTCATACAATCCCCCCGCCAGTTCAAATATGGCGTCCGCAAATATTTTAGCACATTGTATGAGCTTCGTCACGGTAATATACTCATTTTTCTGATGGGCCAGCTCCGGATCTCCCGGAAAGTCCGCGCCGAAAGCAACGACATTTTTCGCCGCTCTGGCGTAGGTTCCGCCGCCGATCACCAAAGGCTCGCTTTCCACATCCCCCGTATGGCGTTTGTATACGTCCATGAGGGTGCGGATCATCGGATCGTCCTTGGGAATGAAAATCGGCGCTTTATGGTCATGCTTGACAATGCCCAGATTATACTGATTGACGACGGGCAGCATGGAGCTGTAAACCATTTCGTCGTTCATCGTTACGGGATACCGGATATTGACCGTCACCGAGGCGGATTCCTCGTCGATACGGACCTTACCCACATTGAAGATCAGCTTGCCGGACGGTTCGTCCTCAAGGCCGCAGCCAATGGCGCCGCCGTGCAGGTCAAAACCGATATGACGGTTGTAGAAATCGATGAAGTCGCGCACATCTTCGTTATCCAGAGGCAGACCGTCAAAAAACTTCATCAGGACGGAGATAGCGGAAAGCCCCTTGTCTGGTCTGGCTCCGTGGGAGGAAATCCCCTGCACTGTGATTTCAAGATTCTTTCCGATTCCCTTGGCATTGATCTGATAGCCGGTGCTTTGGCGGAATTCGGCGACCTTTTCCTTTATGGCGTCATAGGAATCGGCCTTGATTACGGCTCTCGCATGATCGGCTACCATATTCGGCGCATTTCCGCCGGTCATGCTTCTCAGGGAAATTCCCTTTGCGTTGGCGGCGGTTTTTCCGATCTTCTTCGCCAGATCGAAGATCAAAA
>CAMJRV010000097.1 GCA_946408315.1 uncultured Bacillota bacterium
GCCATGAGCGCCGCAATCTTCTCGTATGTCTCTCCTTTGGGAAACGCGACATTCTTGCTTGCAACGATCTCCATGCCGTCGGAAACGACACCCACCTTCAGATTGGTACCTCCCACATCAAAACCTATTTGATACATCCTTTTTTCTCCTATGATTCTTTACTGATTTGTTCCAATATCTCCACGACCGCCAGAATCTCTTCCTCCTTGATGATCTCGGAAGGACGGTTGTTTGTGACGCAGTCCATGAAGTGTGTAAGCTCCTCCAGAAATACTCCTGTCGGAGGCACGTTGATTCCCGTCGGAATCTTGATTTTTTCCTCTGTGTCGAACACCAGCGGCGCGCGGTCAAACTGATAGGCCGTCAGCTTCGTACCGTCGTTGACGACCACCGCCTCTTCAAAATAAACCCTCCACCTCGCAGTAAAAGGGATATCCGCATTGAACCATGCGGCTTCCGCCAGCACGTTAAAACCGGGATACCGGTAAAAGAACCGGTATTGTTCCTTATATTTCCTGTCGTCATTGCCGCAGCTTGTAAACCGGAACTCCTCCGGCTTTCCGAACACACTTATCATCAGATCCAGATCATGGATGTGAAGGTCAAAGGGGAGATGACCGCTTTTCTCTTTCTCGAAAAGCCAGCCTCCCTGGGCCCACCTGGGGCAGGCGGACAGTCTTTCAAAGACAACGTCCAGTACCTTTCCGTAGCACCGATCCTCCACCAGTTCCTTTAAAATCTGGCTTTCCCTGTAAAAGCGCAGCACCTGGCCGACAAATAATTGTACACCCTTTTCCCTCGCCAGATCAAACATTTCTTTTGCGTCGGACACCGTTAAAGCGATGGGCTTTTCCGTGATGGTATGCTTTCCCTTCGACAGAGCCTTCATCACGTGTTCCTTATGCAGAAAGGTCGGAGTACAGACGTCCACCACATCGATTTCCTGGCTCTCCAGCATGGAGTCCACATCGTGGTATAAAGGCACGCCCCATTCCCGAGCCCGCTCCTCATCCTGTCTCGCCTGACCGACGACGGCAGTCACACGGCAATCCGCCAGAAAAGCATAGTTGCTCCAGTGAACGGTACCCATACCGCCGGCCCCGACAATACCGATCCTTATCATCTCAAATCCCCTTCTTCCCCAAAAATTGGGACATATACCGGAAACTCTGCTCGATTCCGTATTTCACGTCCTCGATACTGCCCTCAAATGCCTTGTCTTCGACTTCGATACAGGCCGGCCCGCTGTAGCGGATATCGTTCAACGCGCTGACGAAAGCCGCGAAATCGACGCCTCCCAAGCCCGGCAGTTTCGGAGAATGCCAGAGAGCCGGATAGGAGAAAAATCCGTACTCGTCAAGCTGGTCCCGGTTGATCTTGATATCCTTGAAATGGACATGGAAAATCCGGTCCTTAAATTCGTACAGCGGCTTGCAGATATCCATCCCCAACAGGTACGGGTGGGACGGATCGTAATTCAAGCCGAGATTGGGACTCAGTTCAAACATCTTCCTCCATACATGGGGAGTCGACGCCAGATTGTTGCCGCCCGGCCATTCGTCCTGGGTATAGAGCATCGGGCAGTTTTCGATGGCGATTTTCACGCCGTGCTCTTCCGCGAGCCTCATGATAGGCGTCCATACCTCCCGAAACAGCTCGATATTCTCATCCACCGTCTTGTTCTTATTCTTCCCGATAAACGTCGTCACTATGTTGATCCCCATCCGGGCGGACACAACGATGAGTTTTTTGATATGCTCCTGGGCCACCTGCGCCGTCTCCGGGTCCGGGTCCAGCGCGTTGGGATAATAGCCTAAGGAAGAAATCTCAACGTTCCGCGCCTTCGCGTAATTCTTATAATATTCGATCTTCGCGTCGTCCAGCTCGTTGATATCGATATGGGTGACTCCGGCGTAGCGGCGTACAGCCTTCCCCACCGGCCAGCAGCAGACCTCGACGCAGCCAAAGCCTGCGGCTGCGGCATAATCGAAAACCTCTTCAAACGTAAAGTCCGGCAGTATTGCAGATACCAGCCCTAAATTCATCATATCCATTACCTCCTTGCTTGTTAATTTTGTGCAAACTTAAAACAAATTTGCTTTTATTTTGCCTCTATTTGAACCCACTGTCTCGTCTTTGCGCTTTCGCAGATCCGTTCGCAGAGAAGCATCTCCCGGTATCCCGCCTCAAAGGTTGCAAAATCCCGAACGGACGCGTCCTTCGCCTCAACGGCCTGATAAAACTTGGCGAAGTTCTGCTTATGGGTATCCGGGAAGCCTTCCGTATGTCCGCCCGGATAGCTGATCACCTTCCGCGTTTCTTCATACAGGATGGAGGGGTCCTTGACGATCTGCTGATTGTAGGTTTCCCTTCTGCCCATCCAGAGCTCGTTGCCCAGCTCGCTGTCCCAGTGAAGGGAAGCCTTGCTGCCGCTCAACGAGATGATCGTCTGGTTTTTCCGCCCCGCATAAGCCTGGCTTATGGTGCAGACGCCCTTTGCACCGCCGTCGAAATGGAAGAGGACGGTACAGTAATCTTCGACGTTGACGGGTATTTCCTGATAATCTTCGGGATGCAAAGCCATTCCCGAATAGGTGTCGATGGGCTTCAGCGGCTTCTTCCGCGTTTTGTGCATCGTTTCAAAATCGGCAAAGACCTCCACCGCTTTCTGTCCGGTGATCGTTTCCACCATATCGATCCAGTGGGAACCGATGTCGGCAAAGGCGCAGGATTGCCCCGACAGCTTCGGGTCCAGCCTCCAGCTGTAATCCGTATCGTAAAAGAGCCAGTCCTGCAGGTAAGAGCCGTGGACGCTGCGGATCGCTCCCACATCGCCGGCCCTGACCATCTCCTTCATCTGAACCACCTGAGGATTCAGGCGCAGGTTAAAGTTTACGCAGGTGACGATGCTGTGCTCCCGGGCATAGTCCCTCAGCTTCCGCGCTTCGTCCGCAGTAACGGTCAGCGGCTTTTCGCACAGTACGCTGACGCCCTTTTCCATGGCATACATGGCCATTTCGTAGTGCATGCTGTTGGGAGTGCAGATGTGGACCGCGTCCAGCGCTTCCCGGTCGATCATTTCTCTGTAGTCCGCATATCCTTTCGGAACGAAGAGCGCTTCCGCCTTCTTTTCCGCGTCCCGGGCGGCGGCCAGGGCGACCACTTCCACATAGCCCAGCCTCCGCAGCGCTTCGATGTGAGCGGCCCCGATAAAACCGACGCCGATGACTCCTGTTCTCATTTTTTTCATAATCTCAAACCTCCCTTGCGCAATCTTGATTGTTACTACCCTAAGTTATTACTGTCTGATCGGTTTTTCCTTATTGTAAACTGCCAGCAGCAGAATGAGCACGCCGCCCATGATGACGCTTCTCACCGCGTCGGAGGAATTCAGCACCGCCAGGCAGTTGCTGAGTACGATGATGAGCAGGGAGCCCACCGCTGTGCCCAGATAGGAACCCTTTCCTCCAATCAGCAGCGTTCCGCCGACGACGACGGCGACGATGGACATCATCGTGTAGGAGTCCAGGGACTGGCAGATGACGAAGTTCATGTAGCCTGCGCCGATGATTCCCGCGATACCTGCCAGAAGACTTCCCAGCACGTAGGCGAGGATTTCCACCATGTCGCTTCTCACCCCGGCCAGATAAGCCGCATTCCGGTTGTTTCCGGTGAGGAAGAGCTGCTGTCCGTACCGCGACCGGTTCAGGATATACAGGACGATGCCGAAGATCACGATCCCATAGAGAGTCATTCCCGGGATGAAGCCGAAAAACCGGTGCTGGAGCGTCATGGTAAAGAATTTCGAGGTCGTACCGGTAGGAAGGCCCTGGGTATAGACATATTGCAGCCTCGTCACAACGTTGGACACGCACATGGTGATTACCATGGCGGGAAGCTTCAGCTTCACAACGCCCACTCCGTTGACAAGTCCGACGATCAGGGCCATGGGAACGACCTGGGCGATGACCAAGGGCATCTGGCCCTCCTGCCCCGCCATGGTGTTGGCTGTAAAGATGGCCGCCATGGACATGACCGCTCCTACGGAAAGGTCGATGCCCCCGGTGATCATAATCAGGGTCTGGCCTGCCGACGCAAAGCTCAGGAGCAGCGTCAGAGCGATGATGGAACCAAAGGTATTTGCGTTCAGGGACGCGGGATTGATGGCGATGTTGACGGCAAAGAGCAGTGCTGATATGATCAGCGCCATGCCAACCTGATTGTCCCGTACAAACTGTCTCATCCGGTTACTCTCCAAGCCGCTCACCTCCCTTCAGCTGCTTTTTCAGCCCCGTCTTAAATGCGGCCCGCTGGGTCTGGGCCGTAAAGATGGTGGCTACCAGTCCCAGCAGAATGATCCCGTCGGAGACCAGGTTCTGCCAGTAGGTCGTCACCTGGAAACCCGGAATCCAGACGTATAAATGCTTGAACAGATAATAAACGCTGCTCTGGATCATGACCAGAAAACCGGAGCCGAACAGGGCGCAGCTCATAGTTCCCCATCCGCCGGAGAGGGCGATTCCTCCGAGAATGCAGGCGGCGATGGACTTCAGCCCATAGGCTTCTCCCATCAGGGGATTTCCCGCGCCGCTCATGGCGGTCAGGCAGAGTCCCGCAATGCCCGTAATGAAGCCTGCGATAAGGAAGGCCTTCATCTTGACCCTTGCCGGGTTGATCCCGGAAGCGTAAGCGTTCCTCTCGTTTCCTCCCACGGCGTAAACATGCTTGATATAAGTCGTCTTCTTCAGATAGATCCACAGCAAAAACAATACTGTGATAATGACAAAGGTAACGGGAATCACGCCGCCGATCTCACTGGCATACGTCCTCCAAACGATCTCAGGCACCGTCCCCTGGGGCTTTGACATGATGATGACGTTGATGCCCTTCACGATATAGATCATCGCAAAGCTGGAAAGGAGCGACGGGATTCTCATATAGGCTACGAAAAAACCGTTGACCGCCGAAATGGTCATGACGGCCAGAACTCCGGCAAGCCACGCAACAGGCCATGGAACTCCCAGCTCCTGAGGCAGCATGATGGCGATTACGTTGACCAGGGAAAGCTGTACGCCGATGGAAATATCGATCATCCCGAGAAGCATCAGCATGGCCTGGGCCATGGTAACCAGGATAAGGGGCGTATTCTTTTCCAGAAGCAGTCCGAAGTTGCTCGCGGTAAAGAACCGGTCGGGCCCCTGAAGGGCGATATTGAGAATCAGGACCAGCGAGAACAGGACGAATCCGGTAAACGCAGGAGAGCGGCGGAATGATTCAAAACGATTGATCATCTTTAAATCCGGTCTATCCATCAAGTTCACCTCCCGTATCACAACTGATCAGTCCCATCATTGCGGCGACCAGCTTTTCTTCCGTCCTGTTTTCTTCCGCCAGCATTGCGCTGACCTTTCCTTCGTAGAAGATATAGATTCTGTCCGATATCTCCAGAAGCTCCGCATTATCGCTGGAGGAAATGATGACGGTCATCCCGTCTTCCGTACACTTTTTCAGTATTTTATGGATTTCCCGCCTGGAATTGATATCGACTCCCTTGGTCGGATCGTCCAGCAGCAGCAGTTTTGGAGCCAGAGCGATCCAGCGGCCTACCACCAGCTTCTGCTGATTTCCTCCGGAAAGGGAATTTGCGGGATGCTTTAGCGATCCTGCCTTGATATTGAACTCTTCCACCGCCCTGCCTGCGAAGCTGTTGATCTGCTTCGGGCCAAGGTAGCCGAAGATGTTTCCTTTTGTGGTTTTGCCCGCGTAAAGATTTTCCGCCACAGATCGAATGGGGAAAACGGCCTCCTTATTCCGGTCTCCCGAAACGAAGCCGATTTCTTTTTTGACTGCCTGGGCCGGAGACTTAAACCTGGCGTTTATGCCGTTGTAGTAGATTTCCCCGCTGGAAGGTTTATGAACGCCGAGGAGCGCCCGGATGAACTCCGACTGCCCCTGTCCTTCCAGTCCTCCTATGCCGATGATCTCACCCCGGAAGGCGTTGAGGGAGATGTCCTTTACCTTTGGCAGCAGAACGAGGTTCCTGACTTCAAGCACCTGCTCTTCTTTCTCTATATTTGCAAGCTGACAGACGCCCTGGGCTGCCGCGTCGGGACGCTTGCCCGTCATGTGATATACGATTTCGTTCAGGTCCATCTCGGACATCTTTCCCCTGGCTACGGTCTCGCCGCTCTTGAGTATGGTACATCCGTCGCAGAGCTTATAGATCTCTTCCATCCTGTGGGTGACGATGACGATGGCCATCCCTTCTTCTTTCAGCTCTCTCAGCGTATCAAACAGAATATCCACTTCATTATGGTGAAGGGACGCCGTTACTTCATCGAGCAGGAGCAGACGGGGCTTCAGGGAAATTGCCTTCGCTACCTCAAGCATGCTCTGAACGGAAGGGGGAAGGCTTCTCACCAGGTCTTCCGGCCTGCAATCTATTTTAAGCCGCCCGAGGACTTCCCTCGCCCGGGCTTCCACTTGTTTTCGGTCTACTATGCCAAGAGGGCCTTTCGGTTCCAATCCCAGCACCAAATTATCCATGACGCTCATGCTCTGGATCAGGCTCAAATCCTGATAAGCGACAGCGATACCGAGCCTGCGGGATTCCTGTGCGTTGCCGATCTGTACCGATTTTCCGTCAATTTTAATCTCGCCCGCATTGGGATTGACCAGACCGGACAGAACCTTGACCAGCGTCGATTTTCCCGATCCGTTGGAGCCGAGAAGGGCTCTGATTTCTCCCGGCGCCACTTCAAAGGAGGCGTTGTTCAGGGCGACAACAGCGTCGAATCGCTTGGTGATTCCATGCATTTCTAACAATAGAGGCTACCTCCTTGCTTGTTAATTTTGTGCAAGGCTTTGTTGCCTTGCCTTACGCAAAATTTCCTGTGCAACTAATTTCTCGATTTTGGATATGGCCGACAGGCTGCCCTGTCGGCCACGATAATATAATTCGATACCTGCCTGGATGATTAGTCTACGAAATAAGCTTTTCTCGCGTCATCGACCATCATATAGCTCGATACGGAAGTGGAGTCCGGAAGATCCGAAATGCTGTCCAGTCTCTCCTGCATGTTGTCATACGTCATGATCCAGGACGGCGTGTATTTGATGTTGTTCCACTCAGCGAGCTTGGCTGTGTCGAGCTGATGCCCCTGCAGAATGTTCAGGCCGACCGCCAGCGCAGTCGCACCGATTCCCGGAGGATTTTCAACGATGATGAACGGCAGTTTCAGCTCATCCTTGTTGATCTCAGCAATCTTTCTGATCCAGCGCACTTCCTCGGAAGAGGTGATGCAGCCCGGATAAGCGATTTTGGCTTCTTCGATGGCGTTCATGATTCCGTTGGCGCCTTCCTGGTTTACGATACCGTCAAACTTTACGCCGGAGCTGATGATCTGAGCCATCTGCTGCTGCGCCTGGGTATCGTCCCAGCCGTGGGCCATCTCTTTTACGATCTCAATGTTGTTCTCTTCGCATACCTTGTGGTATACGGCTTTTCTCAGCTCGGAAGCGGAGTTTCCGTCAATTCCGTTGAACAGCACGATCTTCGATCCGGAGCCCAGGGTTTTGACGGCAAAATCTACGTTGATCTTTGCCCATGCTTCCTGGTCGACGGTGACGTTGATGATGTCGTTGGAATTGTAAACGCAGTCAGCGTTTATGTAGGTGATTCCGGCTTCTTTCGCCTTTGCGATGACAGGATCGAGTCCCGTTGCGGCGATCGGATTGATCATGATTAAATCGTATCCGTCATTGATCGTCTGCTCGACCTGCTGTGATTCTACTGCGGAATCATTGTTGGAAGTGAAGGAAGCGAATTCGCTTACGAGTCCGTCGGCCTTATACTTCTCGATGGCTTCCAGCAACTGATTTTCATAAACAACTCTGTATGGGTTGCCTTCGATTTCAGCGTTGTGGGAAGCTACCTTGAAGCCTGTGGTCGCAGGAGTGTCTTCTCCTTCCGTGGTGGTACCGCCGCCGCCACAGCCGGCAAATAATGCAAGTACCATCA
>CAMJRV010000098.1 GCA_946408315.1 uncultured Bacillota bacterium
GTCGGAAAGCTGTCGGGATAAAATTTCATCGATATACATCTGCCTTGTCGCCTGAGTTTTCGCGGTGGTATTTTTCGGCATCTCATAATTTCCGCTGTCGAGTGCAATCAATGCCCAAATGGGACCGTTGATCCCCTGCCAGATCGTTTTGTCAAAGTCCCCCAACGGCGCCAGCAGGTTATATCCCCCCACGTTCGAAGGGTCTGCCCCGATGGCGGTGAGGGCTATGGTTACTCTTGCGTATTCCGTATATTTCTTTTCATGGAGCACTCCCTTGCAGTTCTTCACGTATTCAACGACCGTATTGTAGTAATCCCGATAATATTCCCTGGGAATCGCATACCCGCTCCTTGCAAGGCCGAGCACCGCCCATTCCCCGCCGATGGAGCTGACCTGAGGTTTTTTTACCGCTTGATAAACATAGGCCGCTGTGTCGTTCAGGGCCTCCTCCACAGCCCGCTGACCCGCTGCCTGTACTCCGGACACAGCCGATCCGCTTGTCGCAAATGCCGGGATGCTGCCGAAAGCCATGGAGACTACCAGAAGCAGCGCCAATAAAGAGCTGGCTCGCCTTCTTAGTTTGATTCCTTTCATCCTGCTCCCTCCTTTTTATTTTGCAACATCATCCGCAAACCGCTTCAGAATCGTCGCAACCTCGGCCCGGGACGCGTTGCCTTTCGGTACGAGAGTCGTCGCCGTCCGTCCGGTGACCAGCCCTTCTGCACTCGTCCATTTCATGGCCGGCTGGGCCCAGGTGCTGACGGCCGATGTGTCGGAAAACGCCTTAAGCTCGGCCGTCTTTGCCGTATCATAGCCTTTATATTTTGCATAATTATAAAGGATCGTCGCCATTTGCTCCCGGGTCACATCGTCGTTCGTACCGAACAGACCGTTTCCAAGACCGGTAACGATACCCTTTTCATTGGCCCAGATGATAGCGTCGGTATACCACTGACCGGATTTTACATCCGTAAAGCTGTTGACCGCCGTTACAGCAGGCTTGCCCTCCGTACGGTAAAGCACGGTGACCAGCATGGCCCGGGTCATATTGGCGTTGGGGCTGAAGGTGGAAGCAGAGGTGCCGGTGAAGAGTTCCTTCTGCACGACGTACCGCACTGCACCATAGAACCAGTCCTTTTCCTTCACATCGGCAAATGAAGTCATTACAGCGTTTGCAGTCCCAATAAAGAACAGCGAGAAATGAGTTGTTGTAAATACAAATCCCTTCTGTTCCGCATCATAATGGACATTTTCCATCGAGACGGGGTTTCCGTTGCCATCAAGATAGTAAACCGTTAAGGTTTTAGGATCGGCCCCCGCTGCCAAGGTAAACGGTAGAAATACCGTGGCTGTTCCGTCAAATTCATGGATTACTGCGTCCCCGATTATAACGCTGAGATCAAATACGGGGGATTTACCGGCTATTTTCTGATTCTCTTTGCCAAGTTTGGAAACGTCTACGGATTCGACAATAAATTTGACCGTGGCATTTTCCGCAGTTCCCTTGAAACCGGCAAGTGTTTTCGTATCGAATGTCAGATCGGCGATCCCGCTTTGGATGGTAAGCCTCACATTCTTTGTGTCGGCTATCGCTTTGATGTCCTGGGCTTTGAGCTCGATCTGCACCGCCGGCACGCCGGCCGTCCCGGTCACATTAACTTTTACTTCCGCAGAAGTATCCGCGTTATTGGATTTCTTTAACGTTTCAAGCACGTCTTTCAAAGCGTCTTTTATTTTACCGCTATCAACCGAAGCGACGGCAACCCCTTCTCTGATAACCGCAGCCGATCCAACTTCAGAGCTGACTGAAAGATTTTCTTGCGGGGAACCGGAGGACATACTCCTGGCATCCGGATCCTTCATGTAGTCCTTTGTGAAATAAAGCAGGACATGGTCGCCATTTTTGACAGAATAAGAGTCCACGCCAACTGTAGGCAGCGTTGAATTCACCTTATAGAGCCAGCCGGAGTTTTGCATCCCATTATACTTCTCAGACAGGGTAAAACCACGAGGAGTAGTCACCGATCTGATATATCCGCTCGAAGCTCCCACCTGTGTGTATCCGGTTCCTTCAAGGGCTTTTATAATAACGGCCGATACAGTCGAGCCCTCCGTTATATTGGCGACGGTTTTTCCGCCGATCCACGTCTCCTCCTTACCACTTTCGCTTAATCCCTGCAATGTGAAATATACGGTTATCGTCTTGCCAGGTTCAGGTTCGGAAGGCGATGAGGGAGAAGTTACAGTTACCCTGCAAAGCGGCGGTATCAAGTCGTTTGTGTTTTGCTCACTTACCCGTTTCGCGCTGATTGTGTACGTTCCGACAGCGGGGAAAGTAAGCGTAGCTTTTCCGTCAGGACCCGTCGTCACGCTTGATCCGACCTGGTTGCCGGAAGCGTCGTATGCGTATACAGTCGCGCCGTTTACAGGGCTGTATGGCCTGTCCTCCATAGTCTGGATATCTACCAACGAACCGGTGAGCGTAACGGTGACGGATTCCCCGGCTTTAATGTCTGCGGACGTTTTGTCAAATTTGGCAAGATTAAATTCCCCCCCGTAGTTCACGTAGAACATGACGACCGAATCGCCTTGCGCTACTCTGGTCTCTGTGAGCATCGTCGAAGGCAGCACTCCGTTGAGCGCATACATCCAGCCTGTTTGGGGTCCGGCTGCGACGCCTAAAATAGACGAGATATATCCGCTCCCTAACAGGGCGGTATCAGGATTATGGCCATTTGCGGCTAAAGCCGCTTTCAGCGCATCCAGATGTGTTCCGGCTACAGAAACGCTGGTTTCGGGCATAAGAGTCTCACCGGTTTTAATGTTTTCTATGCGGACAGTCACGCTTTTTGGTGCATTCGGATCAGTCGGAACGTTACCCGGATTATTCTCCCCGGTAAGCGCCGTTCCGTCACCGGCCTGCGCCCCGAATTGATAGAGGTTGTAGACGCTGTGATTCGCATATTGGAATCCCCTATACGCCACTAACGCGCGGAATCCCTGCTCCGTGCTCAAAGCATTCGCAGTCGTGTTATTGTCATATCCCAACTGATTTGAACTCGTCCGGAACGCAAGAAGGCCGTCGATCAGGCTTTTTCCGTTTTTAGTGAAATCTCCGGTATTGGCGCCAGGGTCTTTCCCAAGCGAAGCAAGCGCTACTATGACCATTGACGTCGAGTTGGAGTTTCCGTAATGGCCCGAGTTGTTTTGCTGCGCGGAAAGATATGTGAGGCCGCCTTCCACTGCCGCCTCGATATCAGTGTGTTTCGCGGGGTAAAGTGTGTCGTTCAGATAATACGGGGCAAGGGCGGCAAGGGCCATCGCGGTGACATCCACATTAGGGGTGTTATTGCCCGTGATTATCGACCACGCGCTTTGCCCTGCCGCCGGTGTGAATTTATTAGCGAGCAGATAGTCTATATACTGCGTACGTCCATAGGTGAGCGAATCATCGCTGTAATTGCCGCTGTCAAGCGCAATCAGACCAAATATAGCCTCTGTCGTCTGTGATACGGAATAATTGCCCCCAAGCTTGGTGACGAAATCCAGATAATCATCCGCAAAAAGCTCGCCCGCACGCACCTTGGCTGCGTTGATACCAAGTGCAGTGAGCGCGATGATCTTACGCTCCAGGTCTGTCATGCTTCCGTTTATATATGCCCCACGGGCATTTTCCACTATGCTTTTACCGGCAACTGCCGTCTGCTTACCGTAAGCGGACATGGACACTGCCGCCCAATCATTGTCTGTGCCGGTATAGTGCGCAGACAATGATTCGATCAGTTCAGAAACCGCCGTATCGGTAGCCGAAAGCGTCTCGCGCGTTATGTTCAGCGTATAGAGATCGGTATTTGCCGGTGTATCCAGTCCCTGGGTGCTGATCGTCACCGTATTCGAGCCTGTGATGAGCGGCGCTTCAAAAGATAGCGTTCCCCGCGCGCTTTGTTGTCCGGATGTGATAAGCGTACCGGTCTCTTTTGTTTTCACAGTGATTGCCACACTGTCGGCTATAGCCGGAGCGGCCAGGTCATACGATTTTGTTATTGCGTCAAACTTCAGGCCCATCGATGGCGAAACAGTTATGGACGCGACGTCGGCCGAATGCGACACCTTGCGCACAATGACCGGAATTTCTACCGTACGCGGCTCCACATAAGCCTCAAGACGGAATAATTTAAGCGTGGCGGTCAGAGTAGCGGATTTGTCCGCCGCGGTTGGTCGCGCCAAAGTTCCAGAAGAAGTAACCGCGCTGGAATCACTTGTTTCCCATGTGATTCCCACTCCGTTATATCCGTTGTTTACTGTTTGCCATGTTATTGGGCCAGGATAACCGAGTCCGCGGTATGCCATCTGAAGGCCCGAAGTCACCGCATCCGCCGAGACGTTCTGCTTTTTAATTACATCGAACGTCAGCGCGGCTGCCACGGCGTCAAGCTCGGCATTGGCGTCATCAAGCTCGGCTTGCGTTACCGCAGGTACAGTGACGGTGAAGGTTTTACTGTCGCTGTACAGGTTTTTATATGCGGTGACTGTGAGGTTGACCGTTGCGTCGGCTTTCCCGGGGGCAGGTCTCGTCACGATGCCCTGTGCCGAGTTGATCTTTATGGCATCTGTGTTGCTGGAAGTCCACACGGCATTGACGCCGGAAACGCCGCCAAGACTGCTTGTATTCAGCCAGATACTGCGCAGTACACCGGAGGGATCACAGCTATCGTTATTGAAATACTTGAATACAAAGCTTGCGAGCGCTTGGTCGACGCTGGTCTTTTCTGCGGTTTTCTCCGCCAATTCTTCCTCGGTAAACGGCTGAATTGTGAGATTAAAGGTCACGGTTCGCGGAAGATCCGGATAATCGCCGTATTTCTTAGCATTATAGGAACCACCAATCGTTGCCTTAGCCGTCATTGTAACGTTTATCGGCTCTTCACCTGGTTTTGGACGCATCTGCAGAACGCCGGAATTTGACAAATACCTCGTGTTGCCCGACGTCCATTCCATGCTGATATTCGCGGAGGCAGAATTGGGTCCGTCAAGATAGCCCGGAAGCGAACCCAGATTAGCTTTGATGCTATCGGCAGATGCGTTATCCCCCTTGATTTTATCAAAGGTCAATTCTGCAGCGAGAAGTCTTTCCAGGCGCTGCTCCGGAGTACAGACAGGGCTTGGATTTTGAATCAGCGGCAAGAGCGCATCCCATGCGGGCGCCCCGCTGGTACTGTTGCCAAAGGGCAAGTAGATTATTATGGACTCGTTTGCAGAAACTGTTGCTGTTGTAAATTTGGCAATATTGTCGCCATTAAGCCTCGCCCCCATCCAGTTTCCATATCCTTCTGAAGCGCGCGAGTGTCCAAGAAATGTCACGGGACGGTTACTGGAAAGCTGGCCGTCAAAGTTGGGGTCGACCGCTTTGACCACATCGAGTACGGTCGGGTTCACACCCGTATATGGGACGGTTACTTGCGTCGTTCCTGTAGCTTCCGGATACAGAACCACCCATCCGTCGAAGCTGTCTCTTGCGGCGATGAGATTAACCTCGACAGTTTTTGGCAGCTCCGGCTCATCTGCGAAAGCGGCGGTAGGAAAAATTGAAAATACCATAACCAAAACGAGCAGTATGGATAGGTATTTACCGGCTAGTTTGTTTTTCATGCGATTTTACCTCAAATTCATTTTTTTAGCTTTTCCGAAAGTCGGAAGGCTCTGGTTCAGTCTCTTTCAGGGTTTGCTTTACCTCGCCTTCGGGAGCAGGGCATAGATTTAATTTCCATTCCCCCCTTTCTGAATTGACAAGGATGGTTCGGGCCGGGACCAATGTCCTGGCCCGCCTTCTCCTTGTGGACGAAATTCAGGGCATACTGCCCTTGTATAAAAAAACGGGCTGCGGCAATATGCCGCAGCCCGTTTTTTTCTGCATCAAAATAAAATATCCATCGGAGTCACCTGTGCCGATTACCCGTCGGCGCGACTACCTTTGGTCTTATGCAGGTCTTCTGGCTTGCGCATCCAACATTTTACTCTCCTTCCCAAGCAAGCTTCTCAGTGGATATGAGTAAAACTACGCGCTTACAGCGGCGGGCCCGCGCAGGTCTTTCACCTGCTTCCCTCTTAGCTGCTGATCTATCGGATCAGCAGAACATAAAACCGTCTATTCAATTCTATATCTTTTGTATGGTTTTTTTATACCTTAAGCGTATCTCTAGATTTCCGCCCCAGGATCGTCTGTCAGCAATCCGTTGACCAGAGTCAGATATTCCGGTAAGTCTCCGTCGCTCCATTGAATCCGGACACCCAGAAGCTCCTCCGCGGTCTTAACCACATTGCCCCCAAGGGCTTCTATGGAATATCGCATCCTGTCGGGATGCAGACAGACTTGTCCCGCAGGTCTTGTGCATTCGCTGCAGATCGTACAGTTCCCTGCAGACAGGGTCACACTTCCGGGATATCTCTGCTCCAGCCCGTACATTTTTTCGGAAAGCTGTTCCTTCGCGTTCAAATACACCTGACGAATATAGGCTGCGGCTTCTTCTTTCCCCTTTTCTTTATCGATAGCTTCCCGGTCAAAGCTAATCTTCGTGCCCAGAATATGGACATACCGGTACTTTCCCCAATATGCCTCCGGCTCAAAATCATAAGGAGGGCAGGACCAGATCCGTCCGTAACACCGACAAGCTTTGCAGTATTCCAGAAATATCGCTACATCCACATAATGTTCCAGATAATTTCTTACCGTCGTCTTATTTCTGAATTCTTCGATATGGTACATGTTCTTCTCCTCGTATCCACCCATTCTCCGCCAGCCACACGAGAGATCCGGCGCATTCCAGATTTTCGACAGCGAATGTCACGTCTTCAGGAGCGCAGTGCCTTACGCCGTCCAATACGGCATTCATGTTGATATCGCCTTCCCCCAGGGGGTTGTGGTTGTCATACGCCTTGTAATTATTATGAATATGTACGTGACTCAGCCAGGGTCCCAGCGTCCTGATCCACTCTGTCAGCTCCAGGGTGGAGGAACAGTTTGCATGTCCGACATCCAGGCAGGCTCTGACCCGCTCATCTCCTATGGCTTCAATGAGCTTTGCCAAAGTATACGGTTCGTCTTCCAGGACGTTTTCTATCATGATATGGAAATCCCGCGGTTTGTCGCTCATAAAAGTCTTCCAAAACTCCGTAGACTGTTCCAAAAACCAGCTTTTGAAATACACATACGGCACATATCCGCTATGCAATACTACTCGGCTGATGCCGTACCGTTTCGCGAGCCCGTAGGTCTGCTCAAATCTTTTATAGGCAAGGGCCCGGGCCTCGGGATCGATGGCCGCGGGAAAAAGCTCATTGAACGGCCCGTGTAAAATATGCCTGTGGGCGCTCGCCATCTTCTTCCTGACGATATGATCGTTAAATTCGAATTTCTCTCCTTCCATATTGGAAGCGGTGCAGAACTCATCAATTTCGATGCCGATTCCGTAGCGCTCCGCGATCTCTGTGGCGTCGCTCGCTATGGTTGATACATAAAGCCTTTCCCTGATATCCATCTCTTCCTTTCACTCTTGCATGCAAGTCTTATTTTTTTCTCCCGCCGCATCAATAAAAAAGGCGGAACGCATTGCTAATCTCTGCAGGGAGTTTTGGTTCTGCGAACACTCAAACAATCGATCTTCCCTTCCCATACTTCCAAAGGGCTAGCTCCGCCTGCAAAAATTAGCAATATATTCCACCTTGATACATTACCGTCCGGCAGCTGACAACCTGGCTTATCGCACTCGTGCGAAATACAGTAGAGGTAAGACTGCGCCGGATTCCAACCGGCTTGTCATTTCATGCACCTTGAAGATGCAACTGCTGGAAAATTATTTAGTTTTCGCCTATATCCTATACCCCAAAAAGGAATCTTGTCAAGGGGGAATTTTCCTTTTCTCTTATCTTCTTACTTTTCCCTGTCCCGTTTCTTCTTTTTTATCCTGGAAGTTTCCTGCTTTGTCAGCGCCGCCACTCCGATCTGATAAAGGG
>CAMJRV010000099.1 GCA_946408315.1 uncultured Bacillota bacterium
ACTTCCGTGTCATCTATTACCCTTAAATATCTTTCATTGTACTCTTTAAACGCATCAAAATGTTTCTGGCATATCTCTTTCTCACCAGCTTTACCATCCTTTTTCTTATCCAATCCGAATACATACTTGCTTTTATCACAGAGGAAATAGGGAGTGATACCTGCGGTTCGTTTCCTTTGCAGCGGAACAAGGACCTCTACCGGCCTCAGCGTTTTTTTCCCATCTTCCTGCCGCAAATCCGTAATTCCTGCCAATTCTCCTTCCTTTGAAAGGATAATTTCAAAATCAACTTTAGCGCTGCTGTAGCCGATGGGCGCCACACCACTTTTCGGGTCTGCTTCCAGCACATCATAATATTGGTATAACTTTTCAAGTATCATAGAGTCGCCACCCCCGATACTTCCACAACTCCATCTTTCATGATGGCCCGAAAAAAACTGGGCTTCATCTCGTGTTCAAAGTCAATGCCATGCAGCATATACCCCAGATCTTTCTCCGGCTTGTCTTCGTAAAACGAGTGGGGGATGTGGTCATCCTCCTCCAGAAGCCGAAATTTTGCAGGCAACTCCCGCAGCCCGAAACATGGTGTATGAAAACACGCCCCTGCCCGAGCCCTTCGCGACACCATATTGTAATGCTTTTCCGGCGTATCCTCCGGTCCTGCCTTCTCAGTCATTTCAAAATGCGCTTCAATAATATACGCCACATCTTTCAGCATGAGCGTAGCCCTCTGCTGCCGCTCGGAGGCCGCATACTGATGAAGGTCAACGTCCTCTCCTCGCATGGCTTTTTTGATATTGGATTCCACAATTTTATTTTCCACTTCGTTACGCCGTATGTTGGTGAATTTAATTTCATTCAATACGTGAATGCGATCTACTACCCAATCGATTGCCGGTTTCCAATGAATTGCCGTCAAAATCCCCTTGGCCGCAGAAGGTGTCATAACATCATAACTCACACGTTCTGCTTTCATCTCCGGCCGGGAAAAGCACGCATACTCTCCCCAGACCAATAACTTAATTCCATAGCCCATAAAATTCCCTCCCTTCATAAGACTCTACCAAATCGTATTTCCTTCAAATAAAAGCCCCACCTCCTCCGAATAAAATCGGCCTAGATCAGATTCATCGTAATTTAAAACATTATAGACGCCGTTGATTAATTGAATGCTGCCGTTATCTACTAATCTTTGATATTCACTCGGATAGTTACCTGCAAGATCCTTCTCCATATTTCCATAAACATTCACTGTGTATTTCTGTAATTTTTTCACCGCCTGGCTTCCGGCATACGGCAAATTTCGAATCAGGGCCCGGGCCTCATCATCGTAAGGGATTATAATTGGCACGGTGCCGCTCTCAATTAACTTAAAACTCTCCGCGATTTCCTTAAATGGGTACTTCATTGGCTTATCTCTAATCTTTTTCATGATATCTTTCTTGTCTAAATTTTCCTTACTGAAAAGCAGTCTAAAATAAAATTCAATGGCCTCCGGGGAATCGATTGGAAGCCGTACGGCATCGGAATCGCTTTGATATGTACGAATGGTTTCCAGCCCGTAGGAAGCGGTTCTGGCCAAATGTCCTTTTGGAAGATCTTCCGTCCGCTCAAATATGAGAACCCTTCCTTTTTCTAATTTTCCCTCCCGGTTACACCTCCCGGCGGCTTGAATCATGGAATCAAGCCCTGCCGCCTCCCTGCAGACCACGGGAAAATCAATATCCACTCCGGCCTCGATGAGCTGAGTCGTCACGACCTTAATCGGTTCTCCCGCCGTCAATCTTGCTTTGATCTCTTTCAATACTTCCTGCCTGTGGACAGGGCACATATTTCCGCTTAAATGGTATCGATGATGTTCTTCCAAGTGTTCCAGAATCGCTCTGGCCTTCTTTTTCGTATTGACAACGCACAAAACCTGATTAAATCCATTCAGCAGGTCCACCTGCTCCCCCTCAGAAAGCTTCCCCACAAATTCAAATTCCGTTCGTTTAAAAATTTCTTTATCATAGGCCGTTTCCGGTGCGATTTCCACCGGCATAGCCCCTCTTCTCAAATGCGCCTGAATTGCCGGCTGGGTGGCCGTGCAAAGCACTGCACTTACATGATATCTCTCCGTTAATTCGCAAATGCACTCCAAAGCAGGTTTTAAATATTCCATGGGCAACATTTGCGCTTCGTCAAAGATAATAACAGAGTTTGCCAGATTGTGTAACTTCCTGGTTTTCGATGTTTTATTTGCGTAAATACTTTCAAAAAATTGAACATTCGTGGTTACAATAATGGGCGCGTCCCAATTTTCGGATGCCAGCTTCAATGTCTTTTCAGCATCCGAATTGCCCCCGCTTTCCAGATCCTCCTCTTTTACTCCTTTGTCAAAGTCAAAATTGCTGTGATGCTCTAGCACATTTTCCTGTCCAAAAATATCTTTAAAAATTCCGGCAGTCTGCTCAATGATACTGGTGTATGGGATCACATATATAATTCTCTCTAAGTTGTTTTGTTTTGCATGTTCTAAAGCGAAGGCCATGGAGGAAAGAGTTTTGCCTCCGCCGGTGGGCACAGTAAACGTAAAAATTCCGAGCTTCCTGCTCGCCTCTTTTATCGCACATTGAAGAATTTCAGAGCGATTCCGGTTGATTGCATTATCATCTGCTTCTTGAGACTTTTTCTGCATATACGCATCAAAACGCGAAGCCAGCGTCTTTATCGATACTTTTTTCTTGCGAAGCATATGTTGGCTTGAGTTGAGGAACTTTTCTGTCTCTAAAAAATCCGAATCCACCAAAGAGGAAAATAACATTTTGATTAGAAAATAAAAGATATAGCTTTGCTCGTCCAAACTATTTCGCACGATTGCTCTTTTAAATTCTTCCGGTAACGTTAAGGAAATGTCGTCCAGCTTGATTTCTTCCTTATACCTTGAATAATCCGGCAGCCGTTCAGTTGCTTTATATAACCGCATAGCCAAAGAGCCCTGCCTGTTAATGCTTCCGTAATCCGGAAGCCCGGTGTGATGCCCGGCAGCCAGATAGGCAAATAGGATTCCAAAATACTCATTGTATTTTTCCTGTGCAGTTACTGCCCCAGCTGTAGCATGATCTACGCGAATGGATGCCCCTTCCAGGCGCTGTTGAAATTCCTTGGAATACTTGCCCAAGTCATGTAACAATCCCGCGAGTTTTCCCCATTCCGCAAACCCAAAAGCGGCGCAAAACGACCCGCACGACTCTGCCACATTTTCCAAGTGTTCAATCAGAGGCTCCCACTGGTTTTTATCCTCTCCATAGCTGTGTCCATAAAACATCTCTTTTCCTCGCTTAATTCCCTTTCCAGCAAAAACAACAAAGAGCAACCCGATACGCGATCCTACCAGCATATCCATTGCTCTTTCCGTTTATCTGTTCCGTATTTCTTTTTACGCGCTTTAAAAGGCCGACGATCTGTTTCCATCAATGATTGCATCCCCTTCTGCAAACAAGAGCTGATCTATTCCACATGATTTAATTAATCTGACCGGCTTTTTAAGGATATTATAGCGGTAAAAAGTGAGAGGTTCAAGCATTGTTTGCACATAGAGTATAAATCATCCATAAATTCCATTTTTCATTTAATACATTTCTTCTAATGAAAAGAGCAGGTTTTCCGCTTACACCGTCCTGCCGTCAGGACGCCTGCCACCACCAATCCGATCAAAAGGTATTTCCATTGGGGCTTTGCAAAGAAAAAACACAGAAAGGGTTCTGTGGAGATCATCTTTCCGGCGGTATAGGCGATGACCGCGGCGCCGACGTCAATAATGAAGGGAAACCAGTTCACCAGTTTGATAATCAGGGTGCTGCCGAAGACCATGATCGGAATACTGACGGCAAGCCCGATCATGACAAGACCATAGTTTCCGTGGGAAGCGCCTGCTACGGCCAGCATATTGTCAAGTCCCATGACTGCATCTGCCATAATGATCGTAACAACCGCAGAGAGGAGGGAATCATAGCATTTCACAGAATCGTGATTCTGCGGCTTCGCCAATAGCTTATAGGCGATCCAAATCAGAAGCAAGCCTCCGCCCAGCAGAAGCCCCGGGATCTGGAGCAGCCATACGATAGCTACCGTCGCGAGAATCCGGACCGCGACGGCTCCTCCAGTACCCAGGAAAATTGCTTTTAACTGCAGATTGGCCGGAAGGTTGCGGCAGGCCAGGCCGATGACGATCGCGTTGTCACCGGCAAGCACGAGGTCGATCATCACAATGGATAGAATTCCGCTGAAGAACTGTGAGTAGGGTAGTCCCATAATTTCCATAGGTTCCGATGCCTTTCGTCAATATGTCGTTTCAGGAAAAACTTCACATATTAACAGATTATGCTCCCGAACCTTATTTATTACAGGACCTACTTCAGTATCTCTTTTCCGGCAGAAAATGCTTTCGCCACAACGTCGCCTATCGCGTTGTAGTTCGACGCGGCGGGATCGAACGCCATGGGTTTTATCAGCTCGATGGACGGCATTCCGTTTTCACCGAGACAGCTCTCGTCGACCTTGATGTCCATGATTTCCCCGATAATCTGAGCGTGCTCGCCGATCTGGAAAATCTCGATCACCTTACACTCGACATTGAAAGGAAATTCTTTGATATAGGGGGCGTCAACCTTATCTCCTTTTATGGGCGTCAGGCCGGTCGCTGCGAATTTATCCGCTGTTTTTCCCGATACCATTCCAAAATAATCGGCTTCCTTTACGTATTCTGCCGATGGAAGGCTGACCGTAAACGCTTTTCTCTTTAAAATATTTTCATATGTGCAGCGCTGTCTTCTGATCGCAATCGAAATACACGGGGGATTGGAGCTGCATATCCCTCCCCAGGCCACGTTCATTGCATTGGGCTTACCGTCCTCGCAATAGGTTCCCACGATAAACACCGGGGTTGGAAAAACGATGTCCTTTACTCCTATACTCGTTTTCATCTTTTATCCTCCTTATTTTCATTTCCAATGAAATAACTTCCTTTATACGAATACTCCGCACAGGAAACCTCTGCGTCGTTTTCTAAAACACGATAGGTGATACTATATTTTGTAAGACGGCGACCACACTCCATCCCGCAATATGGCCGCTTTTGGCGGCAATACTGAGCGCCACGTCAATTTTTTCCCCTTTTACATCAATGATAAACTTCTCTCTGGCAATTCCGGGTACAGCTTCAATTTCTATCTTTGTATTCTCAGGCCCGGTACTTGCGAGAGCCAACGCTACTGAAATGTTCACGTGATTCGGTAAAAGCGCAATAGCTTCTTTGGTGTTTCCGCTGAAGAGCAGCTCTTTTTCTGTAATACTCTCCAGACCTTCTTTGTAGATTGCAGTATGAGCGAAAGAATGGGGCTCCTTTTTTACAACGATGGACGAAGTAATATCATTCATTAATGCGGCGGTCCTTATAATATCAAACCCTCCGATCGCTCCATTTGCCAGATACACCTTCCTCTCATTTTCAAAGGCCAGCTTTTTGATTTTTTCATAGAACGCCTCATCAGCAAACGCTCCTATCGATAAAACGATAAAATCAGAACCTCCTTTTAATATCGCTTCACTATATTCCCGAACAGACTGCACCGAAGCGGCTTCAGCTGTAAAATCAGGCTTTAAATCCAATAGTTCATCAATATCTGTGCACGCTTTACAGTTGAATTGTTCAGCAAAGGATGTCGCACGTTCCTGATTTTTCCCCAATACTCCAACGAGCTCATATTCCGGCAGAAGACCGTCTTTTAAAGCATTGCCGACAACTGTACTGAGTCGTCCGCAGCCGATTAACGCCAGCCTGTGTTTTCTCATGGGTAACCTCCTATTTCAAAAGAATTGATGAATTTACCGAACATATTTCCTTTTTCATCTTATCACTTTTTTAAAAAAAATTAAATCAAAATCAGCAGCTGCACAGGGGGAACCACCACTAAAAACAGCAATGATTTGAATGAATATAAATTAAGACAGGGCGTAAGAATTCAACCCTGCCTTAAACTTTTATCCGTAATTTGATTTTTTACACGGGGTTGTTCTTGATGTATTCCATCTCCTCGTAGAAGTCGGAACCGAGGAAATACTTCTTCGGCGGCTCGATCTTCTCACCCTTCTCAAGCTTCTCCAGTCCTTCCTTCACCTTGGCAGCCAGGGCCGGAAGCTCGTAGATCCTCACCCCGCAAGCATTGTAGATGGCGTTGATTACCGCCATGTGCCCTGCAGACTGGAACGCTTCCGATGCGCCCGAGGAACCGAAGGGGTTCTTCTTCCTTGGCGTCACCAGATGGATGATGTTGAAGTCGTCCGGGATGTCCTTGATCGCAGGGATTCCCGCACCCAATGGGTTGTTGTGCTTCTTCACGTCGTCGTAGTTTTCCGAAAGGGCAAAGCCGATACAGTGGGACAGTCCGCCGTATGCCTGACCGTTAACCGAATCGATGTTCCCGATGACGCCCACATCATCCACGCAGGTGTAACTGATCACCGTGGTCTTTCCCGTCTTCGTATCTACCTCCACCTCTGCAAGGAACATGGCATAGGTGTAGTCCGGGGTCGGATTTCCGACTCCCGTATTGGGGTCCAGATCGCAGAGGTCCGGATCGCTGGGGTTCAGGTGCTGTGCTTCATACTTGGTCGGGATTCCTTCCGCCACCATCTCCTGATACGTCCGATAGGTCCCATCGGACTTTCTCATGGCGTTTATCAGCATATCGGCTGCCATCTTGGAGGTAATGCCGTTCAGATAATGCTGACGGGAGGACGCGGTGGCTCCTGAGTCGGGGCAATATTTGCTGTCGTTCTGGATCAGGACGATATCGTCGATGCTGACGCCAAGGGGCTTCAGCGCTTCCAGGGTACACTGGAGAGACCCTACGTCTCCTCCCTGGCCCTGATCCTGCCATGTGTCATATTTCACGAACTTTCCGTCTTCCCGCAGCTCGATGGCGATCGTACATTGGTCGGCAGAGCCTTCCGTCACGTTGTAGCCGCCCCAGGCGATGCCTACACCCCTTCTCTTTTCCGGGGTGTCCTCGGCCTTGCACCGGGCCACTGCCTTCTCATACACGGGCTTCATGGCTTCCATGATCTTTTCCATAGGATAGTCCACAAAGGGATAGCTGTTGATATTCAAATCTCCCGGCCGGGCGATGTTCCTCCACCGGAGCTCAAAGGGATCGAGGCCAATCTTTTCGGCCATCATGTCCATCAGTGCTTCCGATGCGGTGTAGGCCTGGGGGGAACCGTAACCACGGTAGGCTGTGCCGTAGGCGTGGTTCGTGCAGGCGACTCTGGTGAGTCCCATGACGTTTGGTACCTGGTAGGGGAAGAACATGAACCGGGCCGGTCTCCAGGTCAGGTCGTCTCCCAGCTCGTTGTATGCTCCATGGTCCAGTCCGCAGTCCCATTCCGCCGCCAGGATCTTTCCGTTCTCGTCGCAGGCCAGGCGGGCATTCGTATAGGATGGTGCACGCTTTCCGGAGAAGGCCATGAATTCTCCATAGGTCATGGAGAATGCCACGGGCATGTCGTCGCAGGCCAGGCATGCGATGGCCGCCAGGGAATAGGTCGCTCCTGCGATACCCCAGCCAAAGGTGGCTCCCGTCGGGTTCTGGACCACTCTGACCTGTTCTGCCGGTATGCCGGTAGCTTCTGCGATATCTCCTATATTGGCATAGATGGCCATGGCCTTACAGTGGACGGTCAGCATCCCGTCATCTCCCCAGTAGGCCTGTACCGTATCGCCTTCGATGGGCATATGGGGCTCTCTTGTGGAATAGAAGCTTCCGGATGCCACGTGGGGCGCTTCCTCAAACAGGGCCGGGGTATCATGACCCGCTCCCTTGATCGTCGGCTGCTCGGACCAGACGTTGGGATGGTCGTCGTGGACCCGGACGGCGTCCGGCATGGCGGCTTCCAGATAGTTCAGGTATTCGGGAAGCTGCTCAAAGTCG
>CAMJRV010000100.1 GCA_946408315.1 uncultured Bacillota bacterium
AAGAACAGTAGGAGCCGGCGTTGTAGCGAAGATTATCGAATAATATGAGACAAACAAGAGACCCGCATGATTGCGGGTCTTTTTAATTGATATGAACTGATTGATATATACTGGACCTTTCAATTGGCTTACAGACCGATTTTCTTTTTCATCGAATCGGGATTCAGACTGTGAGTCAGAGCGTTCTCGGCTGTAATCAATCCTCTTTCGTAAAGGTTCAGGATGCTGGCGTCCATGCTGATCATTCCTGAGTCCGCAGATGAATAGATGGTGGAGTCGATCTGATGGGATTTGGATTCGCGAATCATATTCCGGATCGCATTGTTGCACAGCATGACTTCAAAGGCAGGAACAAGAGTCCCCTGGGTGGAGGGGATCAGCTGCTGGGATACGACCGCCTGCAACACCATGGAGAGCTGGATTCGCACCTGTCTTTGCTGGTTGGCCGGGAACACGTCGACGATACGGTCCACCGTGTTGGATGCGCCCAGAGTATGCAGCGTCGAAAAGACCAATTGACCCGTTTCCGCAGCCGACATAGCGATAGAGATCGTTTCAAAGTCACGCATTTCTCCCAGCAGGATCACGTTGGGAGCTTCTCTGAGGGCCGCTCTGAGGCCCCGTTCATAACTCGGAGTGTCCATGTAGATTTCCCGCTGGCTCACGATGCTCTTGTCGTGCTTATGGAGAAATTCCAGCGGATCTTCCAAAGTGATGATATGGGCTTCTCTGGTCTTGTTTATTTTATCGATGAGGCAGGCCAAAGTCGTCGACTTTCCGCTTCCGGTAGGGCCGGTCACCAAGACAAAGCCCTTGGTCTTTTCGTAGAGTTCGATGACCTGCTTCGGTATCATGAGGGATTCGGGATCCGGCAGGGAGAACAGGACGACCTTGAGAACTGCGGCCAGAGAGCCTCTTTGCGTGAACGCATTGACCCGGAACCGTCCTACACTGGCCAGGGAAAACGAAAAATCGTCATCATGATCCCTTTTCAAAATTCCGATATCTCGCTCCGCGAGTTCATAAATCTGATGCAGGATCGCCTCTGTATCCGGCGGAAAAAGCTTCTCCCCGAGCGAGATGATCTTTCCATTTGAAGTGTAGGATATCGCTTTTCCTGCAATGATAAAGACGTCCGCGGCATGATCGTTCACAGCGTCTTCTAAATATTTTTTCAGATCCAAGCTGCCACCTTCTTTCTATTTGCTTCCTATCTATCTGCTTTCTCCCCAGTCGACGGGGGTGTTGTCCTATCCTATTCTATTCGACGAGGGTGTCGTCATATTCGATCTGGTACTGGTCATAATCCCACAGTGTTTTTGGAACGAGCTTACGGCTCAGAACGGAATAGTGAGCGCCGTTTATTTCCAGCCTCATGACCAGATTCTGCGTGTCGGAAACCGGAATGGAATAAGAATCCGTGTCGGGAGAAAGACCGGCCTTCAAAGAGGCGTCGGCGGCTGCGAGAATCTCTTCCGCCTCGCTGTCTGCCGCATAGTATCCGGCGACCGCCTCAGCAGTTTTTTTCGTCAGCTTAAAGTCGGCGGCTGCCGTCATCAGGGAGAGGGCTCCCAGCGTTGTAAGGCACAGGACGACAAAGATCATGATGATGGAAGGTCCGCCGATCCCGACGCTCATTTTCAGCTTTCTCTCCATATCAATTCACCTCATTGAGAGGAGGTTGACCGGCAGCCTCCCCGGAATAATATTTTTTGCTTTGCAGCTGATAGATGATCTCATCACCGGATGCAGATGTTACCGTATACTCAAAAACCGCCATCGTGCCGGCTGGACGTTCCTCCAGACTGACTCCGGAGGTCATGGTATAGACCGCGCTGACGGCGTCCGTGACTTCCCAGTCCTCGTTAAAATATACGGCCTTCTGATCGGCGCCGATGTCCTGAAACCTCAGGGACTTGTCCGTTTCAGCCGCCGTCTGGACGGCGATCACAGCTTCATTCAGCGCCGTCGTGCTTTGAGCAAGCGTGTGCGACTTGCTGAAGACCTGAACGGTGATCGCTCCCGCAAAGGAAAAAAACAAAATGATGACGACCAGTTCCAGCAGGAACAGGTGAGATCTCGACATTCCCCGGAATTGCATCACATATCACCTCCCTGGCTCGTGCGCAGGGACAGGGACAGGCTGCCTGTTTTCCCCCGGTGGTCCTTTACGCTGATCTGCAGCAGCTCTCCCTCCCGTTTCAGTTCCAGTCCGTAGCTTGGAATCATAGCCAGTCCGTCCTCCAATCGGAAGTCCGTCCCTTTCTCTATGTACACTTCATAAAGAGAGCCTTGATATTCGTAAATCCATGTCTGGCAGACTTCCCCGCCGTCCTGCGTTTCAAGGACGAGAGCGTCTGTTCCCTCTTTTTGGATGATATTAATCGCGTCGGCCTGATCGTTTTGTCTCACCTTAGTAGCGATGTAGGAAAGGGGCGTCCGAAGCTCAAAATTGGAATCCATGTCCTCTTTGATGCCCTTGTAGGTATTCGACCCGAGGATGACGGCCATCAATGCCCCGAAGGCAAAGATGCAGAGCAGGGATAATATGAAGATAAAATCCAGAGATGTACGGTTTATATTCGCTCGTGATGTTCGGTTTATATTCGTTCTTGATCTGTGATCCATATGCGCCCCTCCGTTACATGGAAAGGTCTATTACAGTAATATCGGGCAAGATATTTCCTGCAAAGACTTCATAATGGACAATAAACCGCTCACGGTCAAAGGAAAGACCGTAATGATCCTCCAGATATTCGATATTGGGAGGATACATGCCTTCGAGGGCATAACACTGAACCGTTGCTCTTATGACGGCATCCTGCAGGCACCGCCGGCTTTCCTCTTCCGACAGGGAGGAGACGTTTCCTATTCCGGCGGACAAAAAAAGCAGCAGGCCGAGAAAGATAAGGACAGGTAAGATCAAACCTTTCCAAAAATGGCCGATATCAGAACGATGTATCTTTTCTGTATGGTTCATTGCAGCAACTCCTAACCGATGGTGGAAAGCACACTGAGCAGCGGAAACATCACCGAAATCAGAATCGAACCGATGAGGATGGAGATTACCACGATCGAGACGGGCTCGATCAGGGAAACTCTTCTCATCAGGGCGGCCTGATATTCTTCCTCATAAAGATTTGCGATGTATTCCATGGCTGAGTCGATGGAACCGGCCTGATATCCCATGGAAAGCAGACCTGTCATCGTGTTGGACAGCAGGTTGGCTTTTCCTAGCGCCTCCACGAAAGAAATCGGTTCTTCCTGCATCAGTTTCCGGGCCAGATCGATCTTTCCTCTGACCGTCCCGTTGGGGACTGCCTGGGAGGAAAGCCGGAAGGCGAGCTCCAGGTCGAGGCCGCTGGAAAGCATGAGGGCCAGAGAGGAAGCAAAGGTTGCGACGGCAAACTTTTCCGTGGTTTTTCTGCCTGTCAGAAAGCCGGTAAGCGCGGCTTTTCCCGCTTCGGTCCTGACGGTGAAAAATCCGACGATCAAGAGGATGAAGACCAGTACCACCAGAACGACGGAATACTGTGTAAACAAGGCTGCGATTTTCATGAGAGAAGCGGCCCACGGGGACATCTGCGCACCCAAGCTTTTGAACACCTGCTCAAAGACAGGAAGGACCTTGGCGGCAAGAAACACGAGAACGGCAAGCATCATGGAAATCAGGACCAAGGGATAGACGATGGCGCTTTTGATGTTTTCTCTCATCATCTGCTGCCGGTTGTAATATGAAGATAAAGCGTCCATTACGGTTTCCAGCTTTCCTGAATTCGTGCCGATTTCAACGATATGTACCATATATTCGGGAAAGGCGGAAGCTGACTTTAAAGCCACATCAAGCATGCTGCCTTCCGCCAAACGGTCGGAAACCTCCTGGTAGACCGCCTTCTTGTGAGCGTCTTTCGTATCGTCGGCAATCATTTGCATGCCTGAGTGCAGCATGATTCCCGAGCGGATCATCATGGAAATCTGTTCGCAGAAAATGGAAAGATCCCGATAGGAAAGCTGTTTCATAGTGACCTCCGTACAATATATTTTAAGAGATAAGTTTTCCGTGTATGATCAGCCTGTGCGTGTTGGAACCCTTTGGCGTACAGGTAATCAGCGTCAGTATGGATGCCTTGTCCGTCTGACCCAGTACCGAAGTGTCGTCGGGCAGCACGGTGAGAATTTCATAAGCCTCGTAAGTATAAGCGGTTTTCTTGTATTCTACCGTGATCTGGTCTCCGACCTTGATGTCGCCCAGCCTGCTGAAATAGGAGCCGAACGTATAGTTTCTGTGTCCGGCAATGGCGCAGTTTCCGATCTCACCGGGCATTGGGGTAGCTGTCAGGTGCCCCGCGCCCCAGTTGAGGTCCTTGGACGTGGAGCCTTCCACCAAAAGGAGGTTGATGGACGCGCTGGGTATTTTAATCCGCCCGATCACGGCCGGTTTGTAGGCTTCCACCGCAGGCTTCGTCGGTTCTTCAATTGCGGAGCCCGTGCCCTCGATCGCGGAGGGGGTAACTGGACTTTCCGTGAAGGCGCTGTCCAGGTCTTCTAAAGAACTTTTCAATTCCGGACTGTTCAGATATTCTTCGTATAGCTTATTTTGCTGATGCTTTGTGTAAAGAGAACCTGCAATAGGAATCAGAATGAGGATAATTCCCGCCGCAATGAGCCAGGTTGAAATTTTTTTCATGTTACTCTCTCCTGTGGAGTTAAAAATCAATTCTACTAGCATTATAAGGAATTCAGTCGTAATTAACAAGATTATATTGATTTTTCGCGTAAAATGATAGATAATAGTAGCACTCAGATTCCATTTTTGATTGAGAATTGAAGGGGACTTTTTATGGAAAATTCCAGGATGAAAAAGAATCATGGGAAGCTGGAAGTCCAGATGCTCGGTGACTTTTCACTTCGCAGCGGCGACCTCGTGCTTTCCGGGGACAAAGTCAGGGGGAAGCAGATATGGAACCTCCTCGAATATATCATGGTAAATCGCCATAAGGAAATTTCCATGGATGGCCTGATGCAGGCATTGTGGAGGGACGACGAGATCGACGATCCCGCCAATGCGCTGAAGAACCTGGCGTACCGGCTGAGAAACACGCTGAAGCTATCTCTTGGGCTGGACCAGGAATACGTCGTTTACAAGCACGGCGTTTACGTATGGAATCAGGATATTTCATGTGTCATCGACGTGGACGAGATGGAAGCTGAGTATAAAGCGGGCCGGCAGAAAGGCCTGAGTGAGGACGAGCGGCTGATCCACTATAAAAATATCATAGAGCTGTATAAAGGGAATTTCATGCCCCAGTCTTCTTTTAAGGAATGGGTGGTGCCCCTGACCGTTTACTACCAGCGTATCTATATGGAGGTTGTCACCGCATACTGTGAGCTCCTCCTGAAGAATGGCGATTTCAAACCGGTTGAAGAGGTTTGCCGCAGGGCGATCGCAGTCGATCCCTTTACGGAAATGAATCACGCCCTTCTGATCAAAGCTTTCATCGGACTGAAGCATCATGAGAAAGCCATCGATCATTACAATTATGTCAACCGGTTGTTTTATGACGAGCTGGGGGTCAGGCCGTCGGACCTGATTACGGGACTTTATCATGAGGCGGCGAACAAAAGTGTGGCTGTCGAACGGGATATCTCGCTGATCAAGGAAGAACTGAAAGAAGCGGAGGAGATCAAAGGGGCCGTCTACTGCAACTACGAAGAGTTCAAGATGATCTATCATCTTGAGGCGAGAGCAGCGCTAAGATCAGGAAAATCAGCCTTTATCGCACTGATTACCGTGACGGGGAAGGAGAAAAAGGATCTTTCCAGGGGTGACTTTGACAGCACCTTTGAGAAGATAAAAAACTCTATCGTCTCCTCTCTGAGAAAAGACGATATCGTGACCCGATACGGAAGAACGCAGTTTCTTCTCATGCTTTCCAACCTTACATATGAAGACAGCAATATGGTCCTCTCCAGACTGGTCAAGCGGATCAACAGCGGCGGGACCGGCGGCTTTGTTGAGATTTCAGGACAGCTGCAAACTCTGGAGCCGATTGAAATGGAGGAGCGATATGTTTCAGTTTGAAGGGAAAAACGTATCGAGCAACATTTCCAGATTCAAGATCATCATAGAAAAAATGGAGAACTTTGATATTGAGGGGATTCTCTACAATGAATTCTACGGCGTTGCCATCGATTTTCACGGAATCAGGCAGATGCTTTCCAGGCTGGACGACTTCTTTGATTATGTCAATTTTCCTCAGGCGACTCATGCAGCAAGAAGCTTTCGTGAAGAGCCGGTGAGGACGGAAAAACAGCCTCCGCAAGGGCTGAGGGAAATAGCTCCGGAGGAGCTTTCAGACAGACAGGCAACCTTTTTGCTTCATGTACAGTTCCGTCGGAATTCGACGTGGCAGGGCACCCTGGAGTGGATTTCAGAGAAAAGGACAAAACGGTTCCGCAGTGAGCTGGAAATGATCGGTTGGATCGCGGAAACGCTGCAACAGCCGGATTATGAAAGCATTTCTTTATGACTGGATTGTGACTGAGCAGTATTACAATGAAAATCATAGAAAAGAGCTATGTTTTCCCGCCCGGCAACGGGGTATAATACGAGCCAGAGGAGATACGTTAAAAATGAGCGATCTTATGAAAAAGAGCGAATGCAAAGCGACGTTTACGATACAGATACAATTTCAGCAGAATGCCACCTGGCAAGGCACGATTACGTGGGCGGAGGGCGAGAAGAGCCAGAAGTTCCGCAGCGAGCTGGAGATGTTGAAATTGATGATGGAGGCAGTAGATGCTGACAGATCAGAGAAGGGAAAGGGAACTTTAAATACTTGGAAATAGGAGGCGGAATTATGAAACAAAAACTATTGGTTTGTATTGTCGCATCCGTGATATGGATCGTTGCGGGAACTTCCGGCATAGCCGCCGCTGATTACTTCAATACGGCAGACCTTGCCAGCGGAGTGATTCACGTCACCTATGACGGGGGCGGAAAAACAAAGGTGATGATCCAAAAGGGCGACAAGAAATATACATATGATGTCAACAGTGCAGGAAAGAAGGAGAGTTATCCGCTGCAGCTGGGTAACGGAACCTACAAGGTAAGCCTGCTTGTCAACACTTCAGGAAATTCGTACAAGCTGATTGCATCAAAGGATATCGATGTTCAGATTACGAATCCAAACTCGGTATTTCTGACTTCCGTTCAGAATATTAATTGGAATGTGGACTCGAAGGCGGTGGCGAAAGCCGTAGAGCTTACGAAAGGCGTCGACGACGTGGAGCAGAAGGCGAAAATCTTATGGGATTATATGGTTAAGAATAATGCCTATGATTACAATAAGCTCAACACGTTGTCCAGTGACTACGTTCCCGTGGTTGACCGGACCTTTGTTGACAAAAGTGGGATCTGCTATGACTTTTCCTCCTTATATGCGGCAATGCTGAGAAGCCAGGGAAAACCTGCAAAGCTCGTCAAGGGATACGCCCCGAAAAATGCTTCCGGCTATCATGCTTGGAACGAGGTGTACGATGAAAGCAAAGGGGGCTGGGTCATCATAGACACGACCTACGACCTTCAGGTGATAACCAAAAATCCGAAAGTCCCGATGCTCAAAAATTCGCAGGATTTTAACAAAGTATATGAATATTAGCGCCAGAAAACGACAAATATTGCACTAAATATGTAGTATAGTAAACCGATATTTGGTAAAACAGTAAAAGAAAGCAATGCAATATTGAAAGGGCAAACCCCTTGAAAGAGGGCGACGCAAAGTCAGGAGCCTAAAACGCAAGCGCGTCACGGTGGTCCGACTGCCACATATTTCATGATCCGAGATGAGAAACGGAACGAAATCATGTGGCTTTTTTTTATCCAAAGAAACATCTTCCGTGAAAAATTTCGGACTGAAATGAAAAAAACGTATTTATGACCGCCTTGTGAC